>DASUME010000712.1:0-14051 GCA_036277895.1 Polyangiales bacterium | reverse complement strand
GCCGCCACCGCCACCGCCGAAGTGGCCCTTGCCGCCGCGCTGGCCGTCGCTCGTGCCGCCGCCGTTGCCGCCGCCTGCTGCGCTGCCGTCGCCGCCAGCATCCCCGGAGCCGCCGCCACCGGAGCCGCCGTTGTAGGCGTTCGTCTCGGCGTTGCCGCCGCCTGCGTTGCAGCCGCCCGCGCCGCCGTTGCCTACCGCCAGCTTGATCGCGCCGCTGATCAGCGCGGTCGCGGTGACGAAGCCGCCCGGACCACCCGGGCCACCGTCCGTGCCGCCGAAGCCGACCTCCTGGCCACCCCCACCGCCGCCGCCCCACAGGCTCACCGACACCGAGCGGCAGCCTCCCGGCACCGCGATCGTGTAGGAGCCGGCTTCGTACGTGAGCGGCGTGGTGTTGCAGGGCGGCACGTCTTCATCGACCTTGCCGTCACAGTCGTCGTCGAGGCCGTTGCCCGGCACGAACGCGTCGTCCGTGCTGCTCTTGGGCGCTCCTGCCACGCAGCTGTTCTGCGTGACGCCGTTCGCGCAGCTCAGCGTGCCGCTCGCGGCGCATACGCCCTGCCCGCACTGGGTCGCGCTCGCCACGAAGCCGTCGTCGACCTTCCCGTTGCAGTCGTCATCGACCTTGTTGCAGCTGGTGTCGTCATCGCTCGGCTTGGCGGCAGGCCTGCAGCTGTCCACGACCTTCCCGTTGCTGCAGCTGGTGTTGCCGGTGCTGGCGCACGCGCCCACGCCGCACTTGGTCGCGGTCGACTTGTAGTCCTCGTCGACCTTGCCGTCGCAGTCGTCGTCGACGTTGTTGCAGGTTGCGTCGACGCTGGAGATCGGCGCCTTGGCCGCGCAGCTGTCGACCACCTTGCCCGCGCTGCACGAGATCGTACCCATCGCGGCGCAGGCGCCGGCCGCGCACGAGCTGACCTTGGACGGGTAGTCCTCGTCGACGTCGCCGTTGCAGTCCTCGTCGATGCCATCGCAGGTGTCGTCGGCGATCGCAGGCGCGGCCGGCGCGATGCAACTGTCGACCTGCTTGCCCGCGACGCAGGTGATCGTGCCCGTGCGTCCGCAGGCCCCCTGACCACAGCTGCTGCTGCGCGACCCGAAGTCCTCGTCCGTCTGACCATCGCAGTCGTCGTCGATGCCGTCGCAGGTGGCGTCGGTGGTCCCCCGGGGCGCGCCGGGCCTGCACTGTGTCTCGACGCCGCTCACGCACGTCGAGGCCAGGTTGCGGGTGCGGCAATAGCCAACTCCGCAGCTCGTGTCGGGCACGTAGGTGCTGCCCATCTTGCCCGAACACTTGTCGGTACAATCAGGGGTGCCGTCGAGGTCGGTGTCGAGATCGCTGGCGCCGCAGCCGCAGCTACCGGGCAGCTTCTTGTTGCGGTCGGCCGGACACTCGTCGGCGCAGTCGGGTGTCCCGTCTCCATCGGAGTCTGGTGCGTTGCAGCCGCAGACCGTCGGAACCTGACCGTCGGGACAGTCGAAGACCTGACACGACGAGCCGACACAGCCGCTGTCGCGCGCGCCGTCGCCGACGAGCGCGTCGGACGCAGCGTCCAGGGTGCGCACGTTCACGCCGCCATCCATGTATCCCGAAGCGATGGGGGGCGACGGAGCCTCCTCTTCGTCCGCTCCGATCGCCGACTGGGCGCACCCTGCGGCGAGCAGGCTACTCAGCAACGCGAGACGGACGATGAGCAGCCGAGTGGACGGGGGGGCGCGCACGGCCGGAGCTTATCCCGTTCGCGAACGCCGAGCGAGGATGCACCGTCTTGCGTGAGGTGATGATGAGCGGCGTCGCCGAGTCGATGATCCGCCGCCGCTGCCGGGCCAGCTTTGACGCGTTCCTCTGCAAGCCGTTCAGCCTCGACGAGCGGGTGCGCACCGTGGGCGGTCCAGCCAGGCGCGCGGCAAACAAGAGGAACAAGCGCGCCTCGTGATCAGGCCGAGCGGTCGCGGCGCACGAAGGCCTGCAGCCGTTCGGTGAGCCGACGGCGTGCGGGGCTGGCCTCGCGGCTTCGCATCTGATTCAGCGCAGCCAGCAGTGCACGCTGACGCTCGGGGCTCCCATCGCTCAGCGCCGAGGTCGTGAACGCGATCGCGTCCTCGAGCCGATCGTTGACCTGGCTCGGGAACACGGCGCGGCTGGCCACATTGATGGCGGTGATCACGCTGCGCACGATCGCGGAGACGAAGCCGGCGCGCTCGTAGGCCACGGCCGCCGCACCGAGCGCGTAGTTGTGGTCCTTGAGCATGCGCGCGATCGTGTCGCGCACGTCGGCGGCCACGCTCAGCGAGCAGGCATCCTCCACGAGCGTGATGAAGCCGAGCGTCGCCAGCGGGCGCTGCGCGTACAAGCGGGTCAGCGCTCGCTGCGCGGCGGACGCTCCGGGCGCGGTGATCCGCCTGCGCCACACGAGCAGCAGGTAGCGATCGAAGGTGGCGACCGCGAAGTCGTCGTCCTGCTCGAGGTGCTCCAGGGTCTCTGCGGCGACGTTCATGCGACGGCGCGATCGTACTCCGCGCGCGCGTGTGGTGGAAGCCACGGGATCAAAGCGAGGCGGTCGCCGGGGCGAGCTCCCACAATGCGGCCGCCGCGCGGCGTGTCAGCGTGCGCGCCTTCGCGCACAGCGAGACGTGGTACCCGCGCGGCGGGCTCTTGATCTCCACCTGCTCGATGCGGCCGCGCAGGGGGCTGTCCTTGCGTACCAGCTCGGGAACGATGCCCACCCCGCAGCCGAGCGCGACCATGGCGAGGATCGCCTCGTTGCCGTCGACCTCCGCGTAGACCTCGGGCCGCGCGGCGCGCTGCGCGAGCCAGGCGTCGATGCGCTCGCGCTCCAGGCCGCGCCGCGGAAAGATCACCGGCAAGCCGTTCCACTGCGCGGCCTGGGCGCGCTTTCCGAGCTCCTTGTCGGAGCTGGGCGCGATGAACGAGAGCTCCGTGAACGCCAGGCGCACGAAGCGCAGCTCCGTGTCGGGCTGGTCGGGCTCCGGCACCACGGCCACGTCGACCTCGTCGTTCTCCAGCCGCTGCATGCAGCGCGCGGCGTCCGAGGTACTGAGCTGCAGGTGCACCCCCGGGTAGCGCGTGCGGCAGCGGGCGAGCAGCTTGGGCAGTACCGAATGGCAAGCGGTCACGGTGCACGCGATGCGCAGCTCGCCGGTGGGCGCCTGCCTCTCCGCAGCCAGCGCCTCCAGCAACCGGGCGTGCGCTGCCAGCTGGGCACGGGCGTGATCGCGGAAGATTTCGCCCGCGCGCGTGAGCGTGACCGTGCGCTTGGTGCGCTCGAAGACCGGCTGGCCCAGCTCCTCCTCGATCCGCTGGATGCAGCGCGTGAGCGCCGAGGGGCTCATGTGCACAGCCTTGGCGCTGCGCGCAAAGTGAAGACTTTCGGCCAGATGCAGGAAAGCCTGCAGCTCGTGGTGCGCCGCGCTGGTCATAATTGCGATGATAGCAATTCAGGGACGCGAAAATAGACGCAAGTGCAACGTTGGATTCGCCCCCGCGAGAGGTTAGATCAGGGGCTCCAACCACGAGGCCGCCACCATGTCCCGCAAGAACTACTTCAACACGCTCACGATGGCCCAGAAGCTGGACCAGCTCGGCAAGTGTCGCTTCATGGACCGCAACGAGTTCAACGGCGTCGAGAAGCTGCGCGGCAAGAAGGTCGTGATCGTGGGCTGCGGCGCCCAGGGCCTCAACCAGGGCCTCAACATGCGCGACTCGGGCCTCGACGTCAGCTACGCGCTGCGCGCCGACGCGATCGAGCAGAAGCGCGTCAGCTTCCAGAACGCCACCAGCAACGGCTTCAAGGTCGGCACCTACGAGCAGCTGATCCCGAGCGCGGACCTGGTCTGCAACCTGGCGCCCGACAAGCAGCACGCGGACGTCGTGCAGAAGGTCATGCCGCTCATGAAGAAGGGCGCTTGTCTGGCCTACAGCCACGGCTTCAACATCGTCGAAGAGGGTCAGCAGATCCGCAAGGACCTCACGGTCGTCATGGTCGCCCCGAAGTGCCCCGGCACCGAGGTGCGCGAGGAGTACAAGCGCGGCTTCGGCGTGCCGACATTGATCGCGGTGCACCGCGAGAACGACCCGCAGGGTGAGGGCCTGGAGATCGCCAAGGCGTACGCGGCGGCCACCGGTGGCGACCGCGCAGGCGTGCTCGAGTCGAGCTTCGTGGCCGAGGTCAAGAGCGACCTGATGGGCGAGCAGACGATCCTGTGCGGCATGCTGCAGACGGGCTCGATCCTGAGCTTCGACCGCATGGTGGCCGAGGGCATCGAGCCCGGCTACGCGAGCAAGCTGATCCAGTACGGCTGGGAGACGATCACCGAGGCGCTCAAGCAGGGCGGCATCACGCTGATGCTCGACCGGCTGAGCAACCCGGCCAAGGTCAAGGCGTTCGAGCTGGCCGAAGAGCTGCGCACGATCATGCGCCCGCTGTTCAAGAAGCACCAGGACGACATCATCACCGGCGTGTTCAGCGAGACGATGATGAAGGACTGGGACAACAACGACGTGAACCTGCTCGGCTGGCGCGCGGCCACCAACGACACCGCGTTCGAGCAGACCGCGGCGGGCGCCACCAAGATCTCCGAGCAGGAGTACTTCGATCACGGCGTGCTCATGGTGGCGATGGTCAAGGCCGGCGTGGAGCTGGCGTTCGAGTGCATGGTCGAGGTCGGCATGAAGCCCGAGTCGGCCTACTACGAGTCGCTGCACGAGACGCCGCTGATCGCGAACCTGATCTCGCGCAAGAAGCTGTACGAGATGAACAAGGTGATCAGCGACACGGCCGAGTACGGCTGCTACCTGTTCAGCCACGCCGCGGTGCCGCTGCTCAAGGACTTCATGAGCAAGCAGAAGACCGACGTGATCGGCAAGGCGTTCCAGCCCGGCAGCCAGCACGTCGACAACCGCAAGCTGCTCCAGGTCAACCAGGCCACGGAGAGCCACCCGGTCGAGCAGATCGGCGCCACGCTGCGCGGTTACATGACGGCGATGAAGCAGATCGCGGTCGGCGGCTGATGCTGCTCGAGCCGTTCGCCGCACCGGGCCTGTATCTGGTCACGGGGCCGAACGGCTCGGGCAAGTCCACGGCCGCGCGCGAGCTCGCTCAGCGTACGCCAGGCGCCGAGCTGCTCTCGGCAGAGTCGCAGCAAGCGTTCTACGAGGCGCAGCTCGCGAACGACGAGGCCAACTTCAAGCAGGGCGTCGACACCAGCATCGAGGTGCGCGAGCTGCTCGGTGCGGAGGGGCGCGCGCACCCGCTGTTCGAGGCGTTTCGGCTCGCGCCGCTGTGGGAGCGTGGCTACCGGCTGCTGTCCACCGGCGAAGGGCGCAAGACGCTGCTGCTCGCGGCCGTGTTGCGCAGGCCTTCGTTGTTGGTGCTCGACGAGCCGTTCGATGGGCTCGACGTCTCGGCGCACGCAGAGCTGGTGCACGCGATCGTGCAGACGGCGGAGCACGTGCCGGTGATCGTGGTGGGCGCGTTCGCCAGCAGCCCGTTCGAGAGCGTGCGCGAGGTGATCGTGATCGAGCACCGGCGCGTGGCGTTTCGCGGCTCGGCGCAGGCGTGGCACGCCCACGCAGCGCCCCTCCCTCACCGTGCGCCGCCGGTGGACCTCGGCAGCTACTACGCGCCGCTCGAGCCCGGTGTGCCCTTGGTGCAGCTCCGGAACGGCAGCGTGCGCTACGGCGAGCAGGTGGTGTTCGCGGGGCTCGACTTCACCGTCATGCCTGGCCAGCACACGCTGATCGTCGGGCCCAACGGCTGCGGCAAGTCCACCTTGCTCGAGATGATCACCGGCGATCATGCGCAGGCGTACAGCAACGACCTGCACCTGTTCGGGCGCCGGCGCGGCAGCGGCGAGACGGTCTGGGAGATCAAGAAGAACGTGGGCCTCGTGTCGAGCCGCCTGCACCGCGACTACCGCGTGGGCGGCAGCGTCGAGGAGGTGCTGCTGAGCGGCCTGTTCGACAGCATCGGCGTGTACGTGCAGGTCGAGCCGAGCCATCGCCACAAGGCGCGCGCGTGGCTCGAGTGGCTGCAGCTCGGCGTCGAGCCGAGCGCATCGTTTCGCGAGCTGTCGTTCGGACAACAGCGGCTGGTGCTGATCGCGCGCGCCGCGATCAAGGTGCCGCCGCTGGTGGTGATGGACGAGCCCACCTCGGGGCTGGATGCCGACAACCGCGAGCGCGCGCTGGAGCTGGTCGAGTCGCTGTGCACGCAGCGCAAGAGCACGGTGCTGTTCGTGACCCATCGGGAAGACGAGCGCACGTTCTGGCGCTCGAAGATCGCCGGCGCCGAGCTCGCGCTGCGCTAGCGCGCGCGCAGCCTGCGCACCACGGCTTCGCCCACGCCGCGCGCGCTGGCCGGGTTCTGGCCGGTGATCAGGGCGCCGTCTTCGATGACGTGGGGTAGGAACGGCACGGCGGCGACATCGTACTGGGCTCCGCGGTTCATCAGCTCCTCCTCGAGGCTGAACGGCACGGCGCGGTCGCGCTTGACGAGCTGCTCTTCCTTCCACGAGAAGCCGGTGACCTTCTTGCCGTCGAGCAGGTACTTGCCGCCCTGGAGCTTGACCTCCAGCAGCCCGGCCGGGCCGTGGCAGACGGCGGAGACCAGCTTGCCGGCGTCGTGGAAGGCGGCCGTCAGCTCCGCGAGCGCGGGGCTCTTGAAGTCGAACATCACGCCGTGTCCGCCGGTCAGGTAGATCGCGTCGTAGCGCGACGGGTCGACCTCGGAGACGGCGCGTGTGGTCTGCAGGCGGTCCATGAACGCGCGGTCTTCGTAGTGCTTGTGCACGCTGCCCTTCAGGCCGATCGACGCGCCGAGCTCGGTGGTGATCAGGCTCTCCGGATCGATCGGCACGTAGCCGCCCTTCGGGCTGACGATGTCCATCTCGAAGCCCGCCTCGTCGGCCACGTCCCAGAAGTGCGTGAGCTCCGCGAGCCACAGGCCCGTCCGGTAGCCCACCTTCTTGTACTCACCAACGTTGGTGGTGACGATCAGCAGTCGGTTGGTTTCGGTCATGGTCATCCTCGGGCAGTCTCGGTGTAGGGTCGTGCCGCCAGCAGCTCGCTCCAGCGCACGCGGCCGGTCAGCTGCATGATGGCGTAGAGAGTCACGATCGCGAGCACCGTGGAGGTGAGCCCAGTGTAGCCCTCCCAGAAGTGCGCGAGCGAGAAGCCGATCAGATAGAGCAGCTGCTCGAGCAGGGCGACATGCCGGAGCCGGACCAGCGCCGCTTCCTCGGCAACATCGTCGAAGCACGCTACGGAGACCGCATCACGCTCACGGCGGCGGATGACGTCGCGCCGCTGGCGCTGGCGCCCGAGCAGCTCGACGCGGTGATCGGCGACCTGGTGGAGAACGCGCTCCGCCACGGCGTGTGAAAGCCGGCCTCGGTCGCGCTGCGCATGGAGGGCGCACAGCTACGGGTCGCCGTGCGCGACCGCGGGCCAGGCGTCAGTGAGGCGAACCGCAAGCGCCTGTTCGAGCGCTTCTTCACCACCGAGCGCGACCGCGGCGGCACGGGGCTCGGGCTGGCGAACGTGAAGGCGATCGCCGAGGCGCGAAACGGCAGCGTGGCCGCGCGCTTCGACGACGACGGCAGCGAGTTCCGCGTGCGCCTGTGACGCAAACCTGTCGCCGGCGCCGAACTGTGGCACCATGAATCCCCGTGACGGACTCGGATGCGAACCAGCGGCGTGTCGTCGAGTGGCTGACGGCCGCTGCGAAGGGACGCCAGTGGCAGATCGAAGCGGTGCACAAGCGGGCTGGCAGCGGTGACCCGCTGGCGAACGGCCCTGTGTACCTGCTCAACTACTACGCCGTGCGCTACGGGTATGACTTGGTGCTCGCCTCTTGAACACACCTGGGCGGCGCCGCAGCGTCGACCTGCAATGCGGCGCGCGCCTGCTCGCAGCGTGACTGGTCCGCGGCGCTGAGCGTGTTGTCCGTGGACTGCGTCCAGCCTTCTCGCGCCACGGTCTGACCGGCCGTCAGCGGAGCGAGGTAGAGCAGTTCGGGCAAACACCGGAATGGCGAGCATGCTCACGGAGCGCCGCCGGCAGCCCGAAGCTCGCGCTATGCCAAGAAACAGGAACGGGAGGCACCATGCAAGCAAACCAACTGTCGCGAGGCCGGCTGATCGACCACCTGCAACTCGTGGTAAAGGAGCTCGACCCGAGCCGGCGCTTCTACGAGGCGACCCTCGCCGTGCTGGGCGTGCCGATCGGGGGCGAGGGACCCGGCTTCTTCTGGGCCGACGAGCTCGTGGTCTCCAGCGCTGACAGTCCGGCGGCGCAGGGCAAGACCACCGGTCGCGCGCACTTCGCGTTTCAGGCCGCGAGCCGCGAGCAGGTGGATGCGTTTCATCGCGCCGGCATCGCGGCAGGCGGCCGCGACAACGGCGAGCCCGGCGTGCGCCCCTATCACCCCGGCTACTACGCAGCGTTCCTGCTCGATCCCGACGGCAACAACGTGGAGGTCGTGTACCACGGGGCGCACGAGCGCTCGGCGGCGGAGATCACGATCCGCTTCGAGAGCTGAGCGCGCTATGGTCGGAGGCGTGCAGCACGCGCTGCCGCACACGTCCCACGAGAAGCGCGATCGCATCCTCGCGATCGTGGCTGCCTCGTCGGGCAACCTGGTCGAGTGGTTCGACTTCTACGTCTACTCGTTCACCTCGATCTACTTCGCGCCGTCGTTCTTTCCGAGCGCGAACCCGACTGCGCAGCTGCTGAACACCGCGGGCGTGTTCGCGGCCGCCTTCCTGATGCGACCGATCGGAGGCTGGATGTTCGGCCGCAGGGACAGCGCGGGTTCTACTCGTCCTTCCAGTACGTGACTGAGCTACATCGCGAGCGTCGCCCAGGCGACGGCCGCGAACGGCCAGTACCGAGAGCGAGCACTTGGCGGCGCGAAACGAGAAGGCTCATCGCCCGCGCACGAGAGCACCTGGCACTTCAGCGGTCAACGTGTCCGCGCCGTCGAATCAGCTCACTGCTACCGCGCTGCTGTTCAAGCGCCACCGGAGCAGCAGCGTGACGACCACGAACGCGAAGCCCGCGCAGGACAGCGAGACGTGGATGCTGCTCAAGCTGCCGAGCAGTCCGACGATCACGCCCGCGAACGTACGCAGGCCGAATGTGGCCATGCTGTAGAGCCCGATCACGCGGCCGCGGCTCGTCTCCGGCGCGTTCAGCTGCACCAGCGTCTGCGCCATGCTGCTGAACGCGAGCTCGAAGAACCCAGCCGTGAACAGGCACACGAGCGCGAGCGGGTAGCTGCGCGTGAGCGCGAACGAGGCGAGCGCAGTGCCCCACGCCCCCGCGAGCTTGAGCGCCACGCGCGGCTCGGTCTTCAGCCAGCCGCTGCGCCGCTCGAGCAGAAAGCCCGCGAGCAGCGCGCCCGCCGCATCGGCCGCGAGCAGGATCGTGTAGGTCACGTCGGCCTTGGCGCGCCCGAGGTCCTGCGCGAAGCCGGGCATCTGCGCGTGGTAGCTGTTGACCACGAAGAACGACGCGCTGCCCGCGAGCAGCGTCATCACCAGCACCACCGGCAGCGTGCGCACCTCGCGTATGCTCGCGACGATGTCCGCCAGCCCGCGTACCGCGCGCGCGGGTAGCCTCGCCCCGGCGCCCGGACCGTACGGCGCGTACACCAGCCACAGCAGCAACGGCAGGTAGAACACCGTGTTGACGAAGATGCCGCCGGACGGACCGAACGTGTGCATGATCGCGCCGCCCACCGCCGGGCCGACCAGCACGCCGAGGTAGCGGAAGGTCGCGTTCAGGCGCACGCCGCTCTGCAGCTGCGCGGGGCCCACGATCCGGTACAGCAGCATCTGGTTCGAGGTCACCCACAGCACGCCCGCGCAGCCGTGCAAGATCAACATCGCCATCGCGAACGGCATGGTCAGCGAGTCGGTCACGAAGGCGTAGCCCCAGCCGAGCGAGGCCGCGATGAACAGCAGCATGCCCGCCTGCACGATACGCCGTGAGTCGAAGCGGTCGTTGAGCGCGCCGACGGCGACCGAGAACAGCAGGTGGGGCAGCCAGTGCGAGACCACCGCGAAGCCGGCCAGCGCCGACGAGTGGAACTTCTGGAAGCACACCCAGTAGCTGATCACGTGCTCGATGTTGTCGGCCATCATCGCCAGCATGTTGGTGACGACGAAGATGCGAAAATCCGGTAGGCGCAGCGCACTCACGGGCGCGGGCGAAGACATCGCTCGGAAGCATGAGGCCGCTCACCAAACTCACCAGCCGCAACTTGCTCTCGACACACTCTAAGATATATCTTGAGCGAGTCTCGATGTGCTGGAGGCTAGGTTGGGTAGGCAGGATCCCTGGAGCGACGAAGGCCGTCACGGCGGGCGCCGACGCATGTTCGACAGCGGGCAGCTCAAGCTCGTGCTGTTGAGCTTCCTGCGCGACGAGCCACGCCACGGTTACGACTTGATCCGCGCCGTCGAGGCGAACACGCGCGGCGCGTACGCGCCCAGCCCCGGCGTGGTCTATCCGACGCTGACGCTGCTGAAGGAGATGGGCCTCGCGCGCGAGGGCGACAGCGACGGCCAGCGCAAGCTGTACGCGATCACGCCCGAGGGCCAGGCGTACCTCGCACAGCACGCCGAGCAGGTCGGGCAGCTGCGCGAGCGACTCGGCGCGGTGGCGCAGCTACGCGAGCGCGCCGACGCCGCACCGATCCGGCGCGCCATGCACAACTTGAAGAGCGCGTTGCTCGAGAAGCTCTCCGGAGAGCTCGACCGATCGACGGTGCTCGCGATCGCCG
The DNA here is from genome assembly GCA_036277895.1 of Polyangiales bacterium. Lineage (GTDB taxonomy): Bacteria > Myxococcota_A > Polyangia > Polyangiales > DASUME01 > DASUME01. The sequence continues at coordinate 3,243 of DASUME010000712.1, read as the reverse complement.
CGGTCATCGACGAGGCGGCGCAGAAAGTAGAGAGGCTGTAACCATGAACGCTCGACATGAGATCACGCTCGTGCGCCACGAGCTCAAGCGCCGCACGCTGACCGTCAGCCGCGTGGAGGCGATCACGCCGCTGATGCGCCGTATCCACTTCGCGTCGGACGACCTCGCGGACTTCGAGAGCCTGTCTCCCGACGATCACGTGAAGCTGTTCTTCCCCAGCGCCGACGGCCCCGTCATGCGCGACTACACGCCGCGCGCGTACAGCGACCAACAGCGCACGCTGACGATCGACTTCGCGCTGCACGACGCCGGCCACGCCACGCAGTGGGCGGTCAACGCGCAGCTCGGACAGACGCTGCAGATCGGCGGGCCGCGTGGCTCCAAGGTGGTGCCGGACGACTTCGACTGGTACCTGCTGGTCGGCGACGAGAGCGGCCTGCCGGCGATCGGGCGCAGGGTCGAGGAGCTGCGTGAGGGCGTGCCGGTGATCACCGTCGTGTGCATTGCGCGCGCGGCCGAGCAGCAGCAGTTCTCGACCCGCGCCGCCTGGAAGCCGGTCTGGATCGAGCGCGGCACGGACAGCGAGCGCGATGCCGAGCGTGTGCTGGCCGCGCTGACGGACTTCGTGGCGCCGCCGGGCGACGGCTTCGTGCGCGTGGCAGGTGAGGCATCGCTCGCGAAGGCAGTGCGCACGTACTTCATCGAGCAGCGCGAGCACCCTCGCGCATGGGTGCGCGCGTCCGGCTACTGGCAGCGCGGCAAGAGCGACGCGCACGCGGAGCTCGATGAGTAAGGTCAGTCCAGGTCGATCGCCGCCATCACCACGTCGCCGTCGGTGGGGAACTGGTTGGCAGCGGTCGGGGCGAAGTACGTGATGATCAGCCTGCGCTCGCAGTTCTGCGCCAGCTGCGGCTGCTCGCGAATGCTCATGTTCGCCCACGCGGCCGGCACGGGCAGCGCCACGTGCACCGGCTCCGACCAGGGCCCGTACGGCGAGGCCGAGGTGCGCAGCGTGACGTCGTTCGACAACACCTCGCCGTAGACCGCGATGAAGCTGTGCAGGTAGTTGTTGTAGCTGACAGTAAGGTCTGCCTGGTTGACGTTCTCCAGCACCGGCGTTCCGGCCTGGAGGTTGTTCGTCCACCCCCACACGTTGTCCGCACTGAGCGTGCGCACCTGGTAGGCGCTCGCGTCGTCGCGCTTCGCGTACGGCACGCGTCCCGCGTAACAACGCGAGGCATCGGTGTCGTTGGAGCACGCGTACACGTACATCCACTCGCCGTCGATGCGCGCCGCGACCCCGAAGAACGGTGGCGCCGTGAACAGCGGCTGGGCGGCGCGCACCGCCACCTCGCTGCCGTCCTCGAGCATCGCCCGCCACATCTTGGTCGGTGCGAGGTAGTCGTACTGCTGGAGGTACAGCTCGCTGCGCGTCTCGTTGCCGGCGCGCGTCAGCGACGTGGGCACGAGCGAGACGACGTTGGTCTCGCCCTGGGCGAGCGGGAGCACCGTGGTCGGGAGCCCATCGGCCACCGTCGCGCTCTTCAGCGTCCACGGCTTGGTGACGGGCTGGTTCCAGGGCTGCACTGGACCGTCGAAGGCGACGAACGGAAAGTTGCTCGGCGTACCCGCAGGCACAGGGGCCGCGCCGAGCCGCTGCGCACTGCTGAACGTCCACACATGATCGGCCTCGCCCAGGCGCACGAGCGGGCCCAGCGAGCGAATGCCGAAGACAGGTGACCGCGCCATGCGCGCGAGCTCGACGGCTGGCGTGGACACGCTGAGCGCCCCGGTGAGGCTCGGAACGCAGCTCGTACCTGCGTCCGAAGCGCCAGCGTCGGCAGGAGGCTGCACGCGCGCGTCGACGGCGGAATCGTCGACCGAGCGTGCGGCGTCGATCGCCACCCGCGCGTCCATCGCCTGGGCATCGAGGGGCACCCGTGCGTCGCCCGCGATCGCGGCGTCGCGGCCCACGTCCGCCTGCTCCTCGCGCACGAAGTCCGAGAACTTCCCCGGCGCGCACCCACTCGCAAGCATACAACCGGCCACGAGCGCTCTGGATTGCCACGACACGCCGCCGAACCTACCACGCACGCCGGGTCGGGCTAGCACCCCCTCCCCCTTGACGCATCAGGGCCGCGATCCCGGCGCGCGCCCGAACGTGCGCTGGATCTCGGCCACGATCGCGAGCGCGATCTCGGCGGGCGTCTCCGCGCCGAGCGGCAGCCCCACAGGCGCGTGCAGCCGCGCCTTCATGTCCTCGTCGAGCTCGAGGCCGTGGTCGCGACACGCTTCCAACAACTGCTGCGTGCGCAGACGCGAGCCGAGCACGCCCACGTAAGGCGCACGCGACCGCAGCAGCAGCTCGGTCGCGACCCGATCGCGCGCAAAGTGATGACCCATCACCACGGCCGCACCACGCACGCAGCGCGCGAGCCGCGCCACCGCGTCCTGCACGCTCCCCGTCAGATAGTGGTCGGCGAGCTGAAAGCGCTCGCGCGCGGAGCTGCGCGGCGACGCGTCCCACACGCTCACGCTCCAGCCGAGCTGCTTGGCCTGCAGCACCAGCGGCGCGGCGTCGTGGCCGGTGCCGAACACGAACAGGTGCACCGGCGGCAGCACGCACTCGACCAACACCGAGACATCGCCCGAAGAAGCCAGGTACGGCAGCGGCGTCGTCGCGAGCGCCCGCTCGGCCTCGTGCGCGAACAAGCCGCGAAGCTCGTCGTGCTCGGTGTGCAGCGCACCGGCTTGCAGCACCAGGCGTGCGCCGAGCGCGACCGACTTCGAGCGCACCACCGTGAGCACCACCGCGATGTTCTCGTCGCGAAGGCAGCGCTCGGCAGCCAGGAACGGATCCGCCGCGTCGATGCGCTCGTGGCGCTCGACCAACACGTCGACCACGCCCTGGCAGCCCGTGCCCGTGCCCTCCTCGCCCTCGTCTGCAGACTGATCGAACTTGACCGAGCAGACGGGCTCGGTGCGCGTCCACCACAGGCCCTTGTTGATCACGTCTCGCTCCAGACAACCGCCGCTGATCGAGCCCGCGCGCCACTGGTCCTGCGTCGCGATCATACGCGCGCCCGGCTTGCGGTAGCCCGATCCCTCCACCGACCACACGGTCGCGCTGACGAAGGGCTCACGCGCCTCACGCAGCGCACGGACGGCGGCGATCAACGCGCGCAGCTCACTCATGCTCTCCCCCTGGCTCCGAGGATGCCCCTCGTCACCTCGGGGAAGGCT
>DASUME010000711.1:0-2754 GCA_036277895.1 Polyangiales bacterium | reverse complement strand
CCGGGATCAACGCCGGCGGGTTCTCCAGGTCCGCGTCCATCACGAGCACGACGTCCGCGCGCCAGTCCGCGTGGTCGAGGCCGGCCGTGATCGCGGCCTGGTGCCCGAAGTTGCGCGAGAGGGAGAGCACGCGCACGTTGCGGTCGTGGCGCGCCAGCTCGTTGAGCCGCGCCAGCGTTCCGTCGCGGCTGCCATCGTCCACGAAGTAGATCAGCGTGCGATAGGCGGAGAGCGACCCGAGCTCACGCTGGAGCTCGGCGTACGTGCGCTCAACGACCTGCTCCTCGTCGAAGCACGGCACGACGACACACAGCAACCGTGCGGGACCGTCCATCCGAGCGCGCACTTATACGCCACGGTTCCAGTGCCCGCACACTACAACCTTGACCCTGGCGTAACGACTCGCCTCTCCACCGGCCATTAGTGCTGACTGGGCCTCAGGAATGCGCCCCTATCTTGTAAGCGGACCGCAAAGCCTGCGAAAACGGTCCCGCATGCCCCCGCCTGGATCAAGGAGCCTCGGAATGCGCCCTGGTATCGCTCGCGCGCGGAGAGACCGCGCGCTTCGACGCGCGCTCGCTCGCGCTGTCACTGGATGCTTGCTCTCGATGTCGACGTTGGGCGTGTGCACGTCCGCCTGGGCTCAAGCGGTGGCCGTCACGGCTAGCCCCGAAGCCGCCGTCACCGGCACCACGACCGAAGAACAGGTCCTGCCGCCCACACGCGAGGCCATCCGTCGCCGCCAGCTGCTGCGCCGCAGCAGCACGTACCTCGGGCCCGTCGGTGGTATCAACGTCGTCGAGGCCGGCTCGGGCGCGCCGCAGTCGTTCCGCATCCAGCTCGCGACCGACTTCTTCCTGAAGAACGACTACCTCTACCAGGACGATCGCACGCGCTACGTGGGCGGCGCGCTCAGCCTGAGCATCACGCCGATCGAGCACCTGGAGATCAGCGCCGCCGCGACCACGCGCAGCCTGCGCAACCGACGCGATATGTACGAGCTGGAGCCGTTCAGCGATCCGTCCGAGGTCCTGCAGACGATCGGTGACCCGTACATCGACATCAAGAGCTACGGATCCGTAGCGCCTGGCGTGACGTTGGGTGGTGACGTGCAGATCGCGTTCCTGACGCGCCCGTCGGAGAACGACGTCGACTTCGCGGGCGTGTCGGCCACGCTGCGCGGCAACGCGTCGCTCGACCTGCGCGAGATGAAAGCCAACATCCCCCTCGAGCTGCGCGCAAACGCCAGCTACGTGTTCGACAACTCGGGCAAGGTCGTCGAGAAGGTCGAGTCGCGCCGGCTCCAGCAGCTGCAGAATGCAGGGCTCACCGAGGCCGGTTCACGCGACGAGTTCAGGCAGATCACGCTGCGCCACGAGCGCCTCGCCTACAACGTCAACCGCGTCGACCACGTGTCGCTCGCGCTCGGCCTGGAGGCGCCGCTCGAGCTCAGCGAGCGCGTGGCGCTGCACCCGATCCTGGAGTGGGAGCTCTGGGTGCCGGTCAACCGCCAGGACTACGACTGCACGCGCGCGGTCTTGCCCAACGGCAACAAGATCCCCGGCCAGGACAGCTGCCTCGCGAACGAGGGCGTCGATACGTTCCCGCAGCACGTGACGGCGGGCTTCCGCCTGTTTCCCGCGCTGCCCGGCCTGAACCTGCTGGCGGCGGTCGACATCGGCGTCGGCGGCACCACCAACTTCGTGCGCGAGCTGGCGCCGACGATGCCGTACCGCGTGATGCTCGCGGCCTCGTACACCGTCGACCTCAAGCCCAAGCCGCCGGTGACGGTGGTGAAGCAGGTCGAGAAGCGCGTGGAGGTGCCGGTGGTGGCGGTCGAAGGCCGCATCCGCGGCACCGTGCTCGAGCAGGCCACCAACACGCCCGTGCCGAACGTACGCGTGACCTTCCCCGGCCGCGAGCTGAGCCCGGTGGTCAGCGACGCCGAGGGCCACTTCGCGAGCTACGCGTTCGCCCCCGGCCAGGTCGAGATGGAGCTCGACGCAGAAGGGTATCGCCCTGGCACCTGCCACTCGGCGATCGGGCCGGCGGGCGGCGACACGCTGATCACGTGCGCCCTGGTGTCGCTGCCGCGCGTGGGCAGCATCGCCGGCCGCGTGCTCGACGAGAACGGCGCGCCGGTGCCCGGAGCGCAGGTGCAGCTGATCGGTCCGACGGTGCGTAACCCGGTCGCGGACGGCGACGGTCGCTTCCTGGAGGCCGAGCTGGAGCCGGGCGCCTACAGCGCGAAGATCGAGCAGGCCGACTTCCTGATCTCCGTGACGCCGACCAACGTCGAGGTGCGCCGCGAGACGCCGCTCCAGCTGACCGTGATCCACAAGCCGAAGGTCCCGCTGGTGACGGTCGCCAAGGCCAAGCTCACCATCAAGGGCGCGATCTTCTTCAACACGGACACGGCCGAGCTGCAGTCGCGCAGCGAGACGCTGCTGACCGCGATCGCCGACACGCTGCTGCGCAACCCCACGCTCAAGCGCGTGGAGGTGCAGGGCCACACGGACAACCTCGGCGCGCCCGAGCGAAACCAGGAGCTGTCGCTGCAGCGCGCGGAGGCCGTGCGAGACTGGCTGCTGCGTGCAGGCGTCGAGGCCGATCGCCTGGTCGCGCAGGGCTACGGCTCGACCAAGCCGATCGCACCGAACCTCGGCAACGTGGGCCGCGCCAAGAACCGCCGCGTCGAGTTCGTGATCCTAGAGCGCGGCGAGCAGTAACGCGCGGCCGTTCCAGAGCGAGAAC
>DASUME010000710.1:0-4323 GCA_036277895.1 Polyangiales bacterium | reverse complement strand
CCGAGCGGCAAGCTACCGGTCACGTTCCCGCCCGTCGGCGGCCAGATCCCGATCTACTACGCTCACAAGAACACCGGCCGCCCGCCGCGCGAAGACGAGGTCTACACCTCCAAGTACCTCGACGAGAAGTGGACCCCGCAGTTCGCGTTCGGCCACGGCCTCAGCTACACGCAGTTCACCTACGAGGCGCCGATCCTCAGCCAGAAGGAGCTACTGCCCACCGACAAGCTCACGGTCTCCGTGATCGTGCGCAACGCCGGCTCCCGCCCCGGCGACGAGGTCGTGCAGCTCTACCTGCGCGACGACGCCGCCAGCTTCACGAGACCGGTGCGCCAGCTGCGCGGCTTCACCCGCGTCTCGCTCCAGCCCGGCCAGAGCAAGGTCGTCACCTTCACGCTCGACCAGGACGACTTCGCTCTGCTCGACGAGAGCCTGCAGCGCATCATCGAACCCGGCACCTTCGCCGTCTTCGTGGGCGGCAGCAGCGAGACCGACAACGCCGGCGCCTTCAAGATCACCAAGGGCGCCAAGCTGAAGGGCCCCGGCAACGCCATCCCGCGCGCGCCGACGGTGCAGTAGCGCAAATAAGGCGGGAATATCGCCTTGTAACGATGATAGGTGACACCGAGCTAGCCGTGTACGCGGAGTACCTGCGTGCGTTGCCATTCGTACGCAGGCTCCGATGGAAGAGTACGGCGCAACCGCCGGCACTCGTCTTGGACTCGGCGGAATCGGAACAGGTCTTTGCCTACGCGGCGGTGCGCTCTCACCTCACCGCGGGCAGCGCGGAGCTGTGGATCGGCCGCGCACAAAGCGCCCCTGCGGCCATGCCGTTGGTACTGCTCTGCACCTATGTGAGCGAGCCGATGGGCGCAAGACTGCGCGCGGCGGGTGTGAACTACGTCGATGTCGCCGGAAATCTTTCGATCGTGATCAAGGGGCGAACCGGTCCGCAGTACGTCGCGCTGATCGACGGACGCGCTGCGCCGAAGGCTGCCGCGGCCGATCGCACGTGGCGCGCGGCAAGCTACCAAGTGCTCTTCACCCTGCTCGCTGAACCTCAGCTCCTGACATCGCCCGTGCGGACGATCGCAGCGCGTGCCGAGGTCAGCACGAGTCCAGTGCTGCAGGTCCGCGACACACTCCTCGCCAAGGGCTGGGTCGTGAAGTCAGCCAAGAGCATGCGGTGGGCGCCTGACGCTTCTCTCGAAGCGCGCGACTTCTGGCTACGCGGCTATCAATCCACGCTGCGCCCTTCACTGATGCTGCAACGTTTCCGCGCTCGCGACGAACTGGATGCGGCGGGCGTCGAAGAAGAGATCGAGAAACGTCTCGGTCGCGACCTGGGTTTTCGGTACGGAGGAGCCGCAGCTTCGTTCCGACTCGACGCCTACTACCGTGGCGACACCACCGTCGTGTACGTCGATGGCAACGCAACCTCCGCGCAAGCCCTGACCGCGAAGCTACGCATGGTGCCCGACCCGAAGGGCTCCGTGATTTTCTTGCGACGGCCTGGTCAAGCCGCCTTCGAGCTCGGCGCAGCCCAGGTGACGTTGCCGGCGACTGGGACCACAGCCATCGTGCACACCGTGCAACCCCCAGTCGTGCACCCGCTCCTCATCTGGGCCGAGCTCCTGGAAGAAGGACACGGCCGCGCCTCGGAAGCCGCCGAAGAGATCGCCTCGCAGTATCTGAGCGGAGGCCCCGGTGCCGAGCGCTGAAACGCAACTCACGCCCGATCAGATCGACGCGCTCACCTCGCTGCACGAGCTCTCCTCTCTCTACGGCTACCTCTGGGCGCGGCATCGAAGCATGGACTGCGATGAAGATCCTCTCTTCCACGCGTTCGTTCGAGGGTTGAACGCCGGTTAGTCCACGCGGACGATCGCGACGTCTTCGATGCCGCGCGCGCTGGCTCTTACTTTGAGGTAGTGCCTCTCGATGCCGTCGAAGCGTTCCTGGATCGCGCCGCCGCCGCCGGAGATGTAGGTGGGGACGTCGGCGACCGAGAACGAGTAGTAGCTGTGGATGTGGCCGAGGAACAGCGCGTCCACGCGGCCGCGGCCTAGCTTCTGGACGAGCTTGGCGGCTTCTTTGCGGCTGCGGAAGGCGCCGCCGCGCAGGCCGGCGGGGTCGAGCGGGGGCACGTGCGTGAGCACGATGTGGGTGCCGTCTTCGGCGGCGTCGAGCCAGTCGTCGAGCCGGCCGTACATGCTGGGATCGATCGTCGCGTTGCCCGAGTCGACCAGCGAGAACGTGACGCCGCGGTGCACGAAGTTGACGTTGAACGGGCCGAACAGCGAGTGCCAGTGCGACGGCGGCGCGCCCATCTCGTGGTTGCCCACGGTCGAGAACAGCGGGATGTTCAGGCCGGCGAGCTCATCCTGGAAGTGCACGAGCTGCGAGCGTGTGCCGGTCTCGACGAGGTCGCCGGTGGAGACCACGAACTGCAGCTCGGGGTCCGCGTTCATACGCCGATAGATGTCCTGCACGCGGCCGATCGCGTCCTGCACATCGCTGAGCACGGCAAATGCGTACTCGGTATCGGCAGCAGCGGGCGCGAGCTCCAGCTGGCTATCGCTGACGGCCAGCTCGAAGTGACAGCTCGCGGCGCGCCCGGCAACTGGAGTCGGCGCGCGCGGAGCCTCTGCGTCGACGCGCAACAGTGTTCCGGGCATGCAGTTGAGCACGTCGAGCACGAGCGGCCGCGGGGCGTCGCTGCGCACGCTGATCGAGAGCGACGGCGCCTGCGCCCACAGCTCGGCGCGCAGTCCATCGAACGAGCGGATGCCGGCCCGCCCTTCGGCGACCTCGAGCGTGATGCCTCCGGCCTCCGCTTCGCCGACGCTGCGGTCGAGCCGCGCGCGTTTTTCCGCGGGCAAGAAGCACCCCGGGAGGAACAGCACGAGCAGCAGCGCGCGCATCACATGCCTCCTCGGTAGCGAACCGCGAGGCTCGTCACCAGCGCCGAGCCGAGCTCGACCAGGCCGCTGACACCCCAGTTGCGCGTGATGAAGTAGTGCCCGCGCGCGCCCACGTGGCCGAGGATGCCCGAGCCGATGCCCTGCACGCCGAGGCCGGCCGCGAAGTCGTCGTGGCGATGATCGTAGTACGCGAACAGCTCGCCGCTGCGTGCGCCACCGTCTCCGAAGTAGGCACCGAAGCCGAAGCGCGAGAGCAACAGGCCGAAGGCGTTGTCTCCGAGCTTCGAGCCGCGCACGTCGAAGTCGTACAGCTCCAGGCCCGCGCCGAGCTGCCCCTCGACGAACGCGCCCGCGAGCGTGGGCGCGACGCGTGCGAGATCGAGCCGAGCCTGGATCCACCACATCGGTGTGATCACCGCGAAGTCGTCGCTGCCGAAGCGATGGTGGCGAAACGCCGTCGCGAGCTCCGCGTACGAACCATCGGGCGCGGCCCGCCGCGGCGTGCGCCCGAACGGCCGGTACGCGAGCTCGAGCGTGAAGCGCTGGTTGTCGTCATCGAGCGCGATCCACGCGTCCGGCGACAAGCGCAGATCGTGGGCGCGCAGGTCGGCGTGGAGCGTGGCGAAGCTGCCGTAACGGAACTGTGGATCGTGCACGTAGGCGTAGCCAAGCTCGGCGTCGTAGCGCGGGCTGAAGCCCGGCGCGTGCGCATCGCGGCCGCCGGTGGTCGCCGCGTAGATGTCGGCCAGCCAGCTCAGCATGAACAAGCCAAAGCCAGCGATCGTGATCGGCGCGACCACTCCGATCATACGCCGCGAGGTGCCCGTCACCGCCAGCAGCGTGCCGCCCCCGATCAATGCACCGAGACCGATCGCCTCCGTGATCAGCAGGCGCCTGGCAGCGCGCCGATCGCCGATCGTAAACGCGCCTGCACCATGCACCACGAACCCGGGCACCACCGCGAGCCCACCCGCGAGCACGCCGGGCCGCACGTACTGCCGGTCCTCGTGCTCTTGCGCGAACGCGGGCGACACGATCGCCAGCACGCAGCACACGCACAGCCAACGAAGCATGCAGCGCAGTCTGCAACGTCTCCGGCAAGTGCGCGCGAAACTTTACGCGCGTCTGCTGCCCCCGACGCCCTCGTGGCATCGCACGACTGGACTCAGCCGCGCAGGAACGCTAGCAGCAGGTCGTTGATCTGATGCTTGTGGGTCGTGCACAGGCCGTGCGGCGCGCCCTTGATGATCTCGAGCTTGGCCTTGGGCAGCAGCTTCACGGCTTCCTTGCCGGTGGTCTCCAGCGGCACGACCTGATCGTCGTCGCCGTGGATCACGAGCGCGGGCACGCTACAGCGGCGCAGGTCCTCGCGTAGGTCGGTCTCGGAGAACGCCTTGAT
>DASUME010000709.1:0-10730 GCA_036277895.1 Polyangiales bacterium | reverse complement strand
CGAAGTACTCCGCCTCGCTGACCTCGCTGTTGCCGGCCATCGACATGGAGAGCGCGACCACACCCTGGTAGTCGCCCCACGCCTCCCAGACCTTGGCGCGGTCGTTGTCCGCGCCCGTCAGGCTGAAGAGCAGGCCGGGCTCGGCGATCCATTCCCAGGGCAAGTACAGCAGGTTGAGCCAGGTCGACGTGGTGGGGCGGCCGCGCCAGTCGCCGAAGGTCTTCGCCCACTCGCGGCTCGCTCCGTCGCTGCCGCTGTTCCACATCTCCCCGACTGGGATCTTTTGCCCCGACTTCCAGCCCGCGTCCGACGTGGCGACGCCGGCATCGCCTGGCGTCGCGGCGTCGTTCAGCGGCGTCGAGACGGCCGCGTCCACGGCGTTGCCATTGTCGCTCGGCTCCGGTGACTCGTTGTCTTCGCCACCACACGCTGCAACCAAGAGTGTGCTCGCCACCAAGCACGTAAGAAGAGACTTCATACGCAAAGTAGATTCCCTGCGCGAAACTCACACGCAAGGCGATCTGCGTACCGGACGGCAGAAAACGAGCTCAGCGGCCGAGGAGCTTATCCAGATCGACGTCTGCCTTACGCAACACCTCGACCTGACGCTGCGTTAACTCCGCGATGCCCTCGAGCGCGAGGTCGACCATCGCGTCGAGCTCGCTGCGCTTCATGGCCAGGCCCTCGGCGGTGCCCTGCACCTCGATGATGTCGCCCGCGGCGTTGCCGACCACGTTCAGGTCCACCTGCGCGCGGCTGTCTTCGACGTACGGCAAGTCGAGCACCGGGCGCCCGTCCAGCAGGCCCACGCTGATCGCCGCGATCGGCGAGCGCAGGACGCCGGGCTTGACCAGGTTCCGCTTGAGCAGCTTGGACAGGCCGATCGCGAGCGCGATGCTGCCCCCGGTGATGCTCGCGCAGCGCGTGCCGCCATCGGCATCGAGCACGTCGGCATCGAGCGAGAGCGTGCGCTCGCCGAGCTTGCTCAGGTCGACCGCGGCGCGCAGCGAGCGACCGATCAGGCGCTGGATCTCCTGGCTGCGACCATCGACGCGATCGCCCCCGGTGCGCTTCTGACGACGGTCCGGGTTCGCGCGCGGGTGCATCGCGTACTCGGCCGTGATCCAGCCCTGGCCGCGCCCCTCGAGGAAGGGCGGCACGCGCTCTTCGATCGAACACGCGAGCAGCACCGTGGTGGCACCGCAGCGATAGAGCACCGAACCCTCGGGGTTGCGCTGGGCGCCGAGCTCGATCGCGATGTTGCGGAGCTCGCGATCACCGCGGCCATCATGGCGTTTTGTCTGCTGCATGGACGAGCTGTGTAGTGCTCAGCTCTGCGCGGGGCAACCACAGCTCGAACCGCGCACCACCGTTCGGGGCCGGCACACATTCGATACGCCCCCCGTGTGCGGCCACGATCTGCTGGGTCAGCGGCAGGCCGAGCCCCGTGCCGTGCTGCTTGGTGGTGTAGAACAGGTCGAAGATCTTGGCGCGCTCTTGTTCCGGGATGCCGGCTCCGGAGTCCTGCACGCACAGCCGCGCGCCGCCCGCCTGCAGGTCCAGTGAGATGTGCAGGCTGCCGCCGTCTGGCATCGCCTCGCGCGCGTTGCGGCACAGGTTGAGCAACGCCTGCCGCAGCTGGCCCTCGTCCCCGGGCACGCGCAGGTCCTCGAGCGCGAGCTCGATGCGCACGTTGGCGGCTTCCATCTCGGGCGCGAGGAAGCTGGTCACATCGCGCACCAGCGCGGCCAGCTCGGTGGGCTTGCGCTTGGGCTCGGGCAGCCGCACCAGGCGCAGGTACTGCTCGGTGAGATCCGTCAGCCGATCGACCTCGCGCACGATCGAGGCGAGCACCCGCTGCGCGTCGGGCACCTTGTCGGCCACATCTTCCTGCAGCAGCTCCACGTTGAGCCGGATGCTGTTGAGCGGGTTGCGCACCTCGTGCGTGACGTGCGCGGCGAGGCGTCCCACCGCGGCCAGGCGCTCGCTCTGGCGCAGCTGCGCATCGCGCTCGGACAGCGCGCCCACCATGCGCTCGAACTCGCTCGCCACGCGGCCGATCTCGTCTTCGGTGTGCGCCTCGCTGTGGGGCGAGAGATCACCGTGCGCCACCGCGGCCACGCGCGCGCTCAGCTTGGTCAGCGGCGAGAGCATACGCTGCGACCAGGTCGCCACCGTGATCGACACCGCCAACGCCAGCAGCCCGAGGCCCAATAACAGCGCGATCGCACGCCGCTCGTCCTCGCGCGCCTCGCGGCTGGTCACGGCGATGCGCTCCCCGATCAGCTGCCACGCGCGCGCGAGGTGGAACTGCGCGGCGCGCTCGCGGCTGCGGATCCCCGAGAGCGCGGTCGCACGCAGCGCGGGATCGCGGCCCGTGATGCTCGACGAGAGCGCATCGAAGTCGTCTTCGGCCAACTTGTACTCCAGCAACACCGCCTCGAGCTCGCTGCACAGCGTGACCAGCGTGGCGCGATCGCGCTCGGCCTTCACCAGCTGCTGCGCCTGGTTGGCGGCATCGAGCGCGCGCCGCAGCGCGAACGGACGAAAGCGCCGTGCGACCTCGAGCCAACCTTCGGCCGCCACCGTGTCCGCGCCCTCGAGCGTGCGCTCGACCATGGTCGCGAACGCACCCTGCGTGGCGCGCGCCTCGCTGACGCTGAGCGACAGCGGCAGGTAGCCCTCGTGCAGCACACGCAGCGTGAAGGCGGTGCGCTGGTGCTCCCACAAGCTCACGGCCGCCACGCTCGCGAAGGTGAGCGAGACCAGCGCGAAGCCCGCGAAGATGCGCGCGGGAATGCCCGGCCTGCGCAGCCAGCCGCGACGTTCGCTCTGTGGGACCTCCATGCCAGCCGACACGCTACCGCGATTTCGCCTTTTGAGCCGGAATCGCGCGCAACAGGGCCTCGGCCTCGGGGCCTGCGCGCTCGGCCTCCTGGCGCGCCTCGGCCGGCCGTCCCAGGTGCAAGAACGCTTCCGCGAGCGCGGCGTGGATCGCGGGCGCGTGCACGTCGCGGTACAGGCCGCTCTCCGCGAGCGCGAGCAGCTCCGGATACGCATGGCGCTCGCGCAGCATGGCGAGCGCACGCAGCAGCGGGCCACGCTGGTGTTGATCGAGCCGGGCGAGGGCGAGGAAGGCGCGCTCGCGATCCGCTGGCGACACGCGCGCGAGCAGCTCGTAGGCCTCGGTGCGCTCGGGATCGATCGCGATCGCGGCCGTCAGCTCCTGCGTGGCGCGCAGCGGATCGCCGAGCGCTTCCGCCACCCGCGCGCGCAACATACGCGGCTGGTAGCCGTCGTGGCCGGCCGCGAACAGGGCGTCGAGTTGCTGGGCTGCGCGCGCGAGATCACCGGCCTCCAGTGCGACGTGCACGAGCGTAAAGCGCGCGATCGGCTGCTCGGCTTCCTTCAACAACGCCTCCGCCCGCGAGACCGCCGAGCGCGGCTCGCCCGCCAGCGCCAGCGCCAGCGCGAGCCCCGCGTGATCTTGCGCGCTCGCACCCGGCGCCGCCGAGCGCTGACGCCAGCTCGCCAGGTCGCGATAGCGCGCGAGGTCGACCCGGAAGTCGCGTCGATATCGCTGCAGCCTCAGCTCCAGCCAGGCGCGAAAGCCCTGCGAGACCTCGGCGAGCGAGCGGCCCAGCGCGCGCTGCATCACCTGCTCGCTGTCGAGGCTCTCGCCCCACAACCCGAGCATGCTCACGATCGCGGGAAAACCGTGCGTCGCCACCAGGTACTCGATCGCGAGCGAGCTGGCGTAGTACGCCACCATCAGCGCCTGCCCGTCGGCTGCGTGCGTGAACGCGCGATTGAGGCCCGCGAGCTCGGGCAGGCCCGGCAGCGCGTCGAACAGCGCGCGGTCGTCTTCACGTCGCCACTCGGGGCGCGCGCGCGCGGTCTCCCACTCGGCGAGCCCCTCCGTGAACCAGCGCGGCACGCGCCCGCGCGACTTCTGTACGTGGAACACGTGGCTCAGCTCGTGCCAGACGATCTGCCCCCAGTTGAGCTCGCCGGCCCGGGGCGAGAGCACGATCACCACGTTGCCAAAGCACAGGCCCTGCACGCCGAGCTGGCGCAGCCCGGTGGCGCGCACCGCGAACTGCTCGCTCTGTGCGTAGAACTCCACCTGCACGTCGCGCGCGCTGCCGTAGCGGCGGCCGAGCTCCTCGAGCGCGCTCTGGATCAACGGCACGGCGTACGGCTCGAGCAGCGCGCGCTCGTTGCGCGGCATGCGCACGCGTACGCCATAGGCCTGGAAGGTGTCGTAGCTGGGCAGATCCTTTTCGTACAGCTCGAGCAGGTTGAACACCTGCGCGTCGTAGTGGTCGCGTTGCCAGGCCTCGTGCAGCGCGCGTAGCCCCTCGGCTTCACGGCCGATGCGCAGCAGGTTGAGGCCGCGCGTCGCGTGTGCGCTCGCGTCGTCCGGATCGAGCTGCAGCGCGGCGTCACTCAGCGCGACCAGCTCCGGGTACCGATGCTCCCAGTCCGCGTACGTGGCCACGATCGCGTAGGCGCGCGAGAAGCGGGGGTTCTGCGCGAGCACGCGCGCGATCGCGGCCTGGAAGCCGGGCTGATCGTCGGCCACGAAGCGCACCGCCGCGCGTACGCTGAGCGCCTCCAGATCGCGCGGGTTGATCGCGAGCGCCAGATCGAGCTGGCGATCGGCCTCGGCGAGATCCTCGTCGCGTAGCGCGATGCCGGCACGCGTGACGAACGCCGGCACCAGCTCCGGATCACCGCGCAGCGCGCGCGTCAGCAGCTGATCGACCTTCATGAAGTCTGCGCCGCGCTCCAGCTCGATGCGCGCCATGCGCTCGAGGGCCCGCGGGTGGTTGGCGTCGCGCGCGAGGATGTGCGCGATGCCGGTCTGTGCGTCGCGCAGGTTGTGCTTCTGGATGAACAGGTCGCTCCAGGCGAGCTCGATCTCCGCGCGCTGCGGGCTCGCCTCGACGGCGCGCGCGAAGGTGGCGTTCGCGTCTCGATACGCGCCGAGCGCGGCCGCCGCCTCCGCGAGCGCCCACAGCGCCTCGCCGCCCTGGAGTGCCTTGCGCCGGTTGAGCGCGACCACGGCCTCGTAGCGGGCGTCGGACTCCGCGCGTTCGCCGCGCAGCGCGTGCACGCGCCCGAGCACGGCCAGCGCGCGCGGCCGCTTGTCGTTTGCGATCAGCGCCTGCGCGTCCTCGTAGCGACCGTGCCCGATCAGCGCCTCGGCGCGGCTGACCGGATCGCGTTTTTGCGCGTGCCCCAGGCTAGGGAGCGCGAGCAGAGCGATCACTAGCCAGAGGCGCATCGCTGAGAAGTTAGCCGAGCCTGGCCGTGACCAGGATGATCTCGACGCGCTCGCTCTCTTTGTTCTCCCAGCACACGCCACGCGGCCCGGAGATCACCACGCTGTCGCCCGCGTCGACCAGCATCTCTTCGGCCGGGTCGCTGAGCAGGAGCAGGGCCGGGCCGTGGGTGACGTAGGCGAACAGCTTGCTCTTGGTCCCGATCTTGCGCTCGCCGGTGCGCCCTTCGCGGTCCAGCTTGAGCAGCAGCGCCTCCATGTGCTCGTCGGAGCCGCTGGGGAGCAGGGACTCGACGTACGCCTTGGACCACTCGCTGCGCACACCGTCCCGACGCGACTTACGCAACACGGGAGACGGCTCCGGGGCCGCCCCGGTGATCACGGCCGCCAGGCTGAGGCCGAGCGCGCCCGCGATCTTCTCCAGCGAACCCAGCGACGGCGAGCTCTGGCCGAGCTCGACCTGCGAGTGGAAGCTCGCGGAGAAACCCGTCTTTTCCCCCAGGGCGCGCAGCGACCATCCCTTTTGCAGGCGCGCCTCTCGCAACTTGTCACCGAGACTCATCGGCCCAGCATTGCTCAAAATTGGAATTTCCGCCGCTTCGAGAGTGTCGGTCTCAGCACATACCCTGCAGACTCACTTGCGCCGGGGTGTTTTGGGACTACCTCTGTCCAGCGACGCTTTACAAGGTCGAGTCCGAGCCGTACAGACTCACCTCTCCTTCGACCGAGGTCACCCCCCATGCAGGCATCCCACGTCGCGTTCCGCGCGCTCGTTCCAGCCGCCACCGACGACGCCCGCCGGGCTGCGCAGCCCGCTTCGCTGGCCGGAGAGCTGGCCGCCGCGCTGGCGATTACCGCGCGCCACGGTGCACTCGGCGATGCGTTCGTGTTCGGGCGCTGCCAGGCCGAGTACGAGCGCGCCCTGGCCAGCACGCTGCCCGCCGATACGCGCGTGTTCGGCTGCGCCGAGGGCAGACCGCCGCGCGGCCGTACGTTCTTCGAGGCGCGCACGTTCGACGATCGCGCGGTGGCGGCGCTGCGCGCGCGTCACTACGTGCAGCGAGTGAGTGTCGTCGTCGTCGCCGATGACTTCAGTTGGTCGCTCGGTCGCGTGGTGCACGGGCTACGTAGCTTGCTCGCGCCGCATGCCGTGCTGCTCGTCGCGGGCCGTCAAGCGGCACTGCTCGAGACGCTGTGGCTCGACGAGCTGCGCGGTGGACAGCGCGAGCTCGAGGTGGCGGCGATGCGCGAACCGGCCTCGAGCTGGGCGCGTCTGACGCTGCGGCGTCGCTCGCTGGTCTGACTCCTCGAATAGGGGGGCTTTACAAGCGCGGGCACGACGTCTGCTGGAAACCCTCTGAGCGCCAAGATTTTTCGATTCGCGCTCCCTCTCTGCACAATGACCCCGATATATTGCCGGGGACTCTTGTCGCAGTTCGTCCGTCTGATCTGAATGTCAGATCCGTGCGCGGGCGAAGGGAGTGTTCGATGGATTTTCGTAAGTGGCTCGCGTCTAACGTTGGGTTGGCTGTCGTCCTGAGCGCACTGTCGGGATGCGGCGATGAGGAGTCTTCTGACAAGGAGACGAGCAAAGAGGGCGGAACCCCGGACTCCACCGTGCCCGGCGGAGACGCCGGGTTCGACGCGAACGTGTTCGTTCCACCCGACAACAACCTCCCGGACCTGCCGCCGATCGACAACGACTCGGGCGCACCTCCCGGCGCGCAGTTCTTCGCCAAGAACAACCCGTTCATCTACCTGAACGACTGGCCGGACTCGGTCTACACAGACGCCTACATCTACGCGCTCGCGGCCAATGCAGACGCAAAGCTCGTCGGCGTGATCTCCAACGGCATCGACTGCAAGTGCGGCGCGGGCGACAACAAGGACTCCTCGCCGCGGCGTGAAGAGTGGATCTCCGCTGCGCGCGACGCGGGCTTCGCGAACGTGCCGAACAACACGTCGGGTGGCTTCGGCGCCGCGTTGCTGCGACCGGCCTCGGGCGTGATCGCGGAGACTGTGCGCCAGCCCACGGCGGGCTCGGCGTTGATCGTCGCCGAGGCGAAGAAGGCGTCCAAGGAGGTGCCGCTGGTGATCGTGTCCGGAGGTCCGATCACGCCGCTGGCAGATGCGTACCTCGCGGACCCGAGCATCACGCAGACGATCGTGGTCTCGTGGCTCGCGGGCACGTTGAAGAAGAACACTGCCACGCCCGAGCTCTCGCTGACGACCGACTACATGGTCGGCGACCAGTGGGCCGCGGAGATCGTGCTGCGCAACTTCCGCGTGTTCGTCTATCCGACCGATCTCGATCCGCCGATCGTCACCGAGTGCCGGATCGACTCGGACCTGCCGCCGTCGTGGCTCAAGGACCTGCTGTTCCAGTCGGGTTACTTCCAGTCCGGCCGCGATGGCGACGGCGCGCCCGCGGTGACGATCAACTTCCCGGCCTACATGAAGAGCTACACGCGCATCTCGATGGCGCCCATGGGCCTGGAGACGGTGCCGAACCCGGCAGGCAACATCTGGCTGCTCACGAAGGGCGACGCCGAGGGTGGTGGCGAGGAGTTCTTCCGGGAGCTACGCAAGGCGTACAAGGTGCCACTCGACGCGGGTTCGTTCAAAAACCCCGACGGAGGGTGCGGGCCGTAAGCAGCTCCGGGTTCGTCGATGCCGCGCCTTCTACTTCTTCAAGTTGGTCACACGTTCGAAGAGGTTGCGCGCGAGCGCGGCGACTACGACCGCTGGTTTCGGCACGGCCTCGGGCTCGAAGAACACGAGCTCGAGGTCGTTCGCGTGTTCGATGGGCAGCCGCTGCCGCACGGCTGGGGGCACGACGGCATCGTGGTCACCGGCAGCTGGTCGATGGTGACCGACCGCGAGGCCTGGAGCGAAGCCACGGCCGAGTACCTGCGCGAAGCCGTGATGCGAAAGCGTGCGCTGCTCGGCGTTTGCTACGGCCACCAGCTGCTCGCCCACGCGCTGGGCGGCCAGGTCGGCTACAACCCCAAGGGCCGCCACGCAGGCACGGACCGCATCGCGCTCACGGACGAGGCCGCGCAGGATCCGCTGTTCGAGTCGTTCGCCAGTCCGCTGCTCGTGCAGGTCAGCCACTCGCAGAGCGTGCTGCAGCTGCCGGCCGAGGCCGTGGTGCTGGCGCACTGCGCGATGGATCCGCATCACGCGTTCCGAATCGGCGGCAACGCGTGGGGCGTGCAGTTCCATCCCGAGTTCGATGGCGACGTCTCACGCCGCTACATCGAGCTGCGCAGGGCCACCATTCAGGCGGAAGGACTGGATCCCGATCAGTTGATCGATGGGATCCAGGAGAGCCTGCACGGCCGCCTGCTACTGCGGAAGTTCGTTCAGCTTCTCTAGGCCGGGCACGTACAGCTCACGCCCCTTGCCCGCGGTGCCATCGTCGTACGCCGCGATCAAGTGCTCGGGCACGCGCGAGAGATCCGAGCCGCGCAGGTAGTCGCGCATCGTGGTGCCGGTGCAGGCGCTGTCGACGTTGGGGGCGCCGCGCCGGCTCTCCAGGTCGTCGGTGTTGACGGTGCGGAAGTCGATGCTGAAGCGCGTGACGCCCGACGTGTTGGGCACGCTGCTGTGCATCTGCGCGCCGGAGAACAACACCAGGCTGCCCACCGGCACCACCAGCCGCAGCTGCGGATCGAGCTCCATCGTCTCCAGCGCCTTGGGCAGCGGACGTGGGTCAGTCTTGATGAACTGCGAGACGTGGGTGCCGCGGTGGGTCTGGTTCCACTCGTAGTAGTTGTAGCCGGACGAGTCGTTCTTCACCGCGCGCGTGAAGTACTGCGGGTGGAACGCCATCGTGTTGTCGGCGGTCAGCTCGTAGATCGGCGTCCACCAGTTCAGCTGGCAGCTCGGCGCCGAGTACCAGGTGTCGCGGTGCGGATGCCACGCGTACGCGATGCCGGTGGTCAGGTAGCCGTTGCTCGTGGAGCTACGCATGCGCGGCAGGTCGAAGTACGTCTTGTCGAGATCGCACTTGAGATCCTCGAGCAGCGCGCGCAGTAGCCGCTTGCTCTCGGGGTGGTGGATGAAGCGCGGCTTCAGCTCCTGCAGCAGCGCGGCGTACGCCTCGACCGGCATGTCGTGCTGCGCGGTGCGCGGATCGCGCCCGCCGAACGCCTGCTCGATCAGGTCGCGCGCGAAGCTCACCAGGGCGAGCGTGGTGGGGCGCGGTGCGAACACCAGCAGCTGGCCCTCGAACAGGCGCAGGCGGCGTGCATCGTCGTCGAGCGGGGGATCCAGGTAAAGCGAGTGATTCATCCTGCGGCTCCGCGAGCGTCGGCTCCGCGGGACATTACCACGCGCCGCCAGCACACGCCTGGCTTGCGGGCCTGCGCCGGGTCCGGTAGGAGAGCGGACTCCGTGGGTCTCGCCAAAGTCGTCGCCAAAGCGCTGGTCTGGACCTCTCTCGAGAGCTTCGCGCTGTCCGGACTCTCGCTGATCAGCCTGATCGTGTTCGCGCGCCTACTGAGCGCGGAGCAGTTCGGCGTGGTCGCGGTGGCGCTGGCGATCGTGCAGGTCCTCACCGTTCCGGTGGAGCTGACCTTCCACGATGCGCTGATCCAGCGCGCCGACCTCTCTCCCGCGCACGTGGACTCGGCCTTCACGACCTCGCTCGTGCTCGGCTGTGTGCTCTGCGCGGTGTGCTGGTTGCTTGGCGCGCAGATCGAAGTCTGGGTCGGCGAGCCCGGCGTGGGCAGCGTGCTGCGCTGGATGAGCCTGAGCCTGGTCGGCAGCGGGCTGGGCAGCGTGCTGGTCGCGATGCAGCGGCGCAAATTGGAGTACCGGTCGCTCGCGATCCGCTCCGTGATCGGGCGTGGCGGCTCCGCGGTGGTCGCGCTGACGCTCGCGGTCCGCGGCTACGGCGTGTGGAGCCTGGTGGTGCAGCAGGTGCTGCTGGTGTGGCTGGCTGCGTTGTTGCTCTGGGTGCTGGCGGATGAGCGGCCGCGGCTCGCCT
This sequence comes from Polyangiales bacterium, assembly GCA_036277895.1. Lineage (GTDB taxonomy): Bacteria > Myxococcota_A > Polyangia > Polyangiales > DASUME01 > DASUME01. The sequence continues at coordinate 450 of DASUME010000709.1, read as the reverse complement.
GGAGCTGGCAGCCCACGCGCGAGCTGCTGCGCTTCGGCGTGTTCAGCACCTCGTTCCAGCTGATCGTGATCCTGATCTCGCGCGTGTACATGGTGCTCGTGGGGAGCTACCTCGGCGCCGAGAGCGCGGGCCTGCTGAGCCTGTCGTTCCGCGGCATCGACATGCTGCGCGACCTGCTCGCCGGCGCCGTGTCGCAGATCGCGATGCCGCTGTTCTCGCGCCTGCGCGAGACGCGCGAGCAGCTGTACGAGGCCTACGATCGCTCGGTGGAGCTGACCACGCTGGTCACGTACCCGCTCTTCATCGGCCTCGCGGTGTGCGCGCAGGAGGTGATCACGCTCGCGTTCGGCGCGCACTGGCAGGCGGCCACGCCGTACTTCGCGGTGATCGCGCTGCTGACGCTGGAGTCGTTCCTGCGCATGTACGCGCCCACCATGCTGCAGGCGCTCG
>DASUME010000708.1:0-11335 GCA_036277895.1 Polyangiales bacterium | reverse complement strand
CGGCGTCTCGCGCAGCCCGCTGTCCGTGCGGCGCAGGCTCTGCAGGATCTCGTGCCCGCTCGGCCGGTGCTCCGGGTACACGGACAGCAGCGCATCGCACAGGCTGGCCAGGTCGCGCGGCGCGGCCGAGTTGCGTGCGCGTACCACCGGTGCGCTGCCGCCTTGCTTGGCGAGCAGCACCAGCTGTGGCGCGCCGTTGAACGGCAAGCTGCCGGTCAGCAGCTCGAACATCAGCACGCCGAACGCGTACCAGTCGGCGGCCATGGTCACCGGGCCGCTCGCCTGCTCGGGAGCCATGTAGAGCGGAGTGCCCGCGCCGAACAGCGTCGTATCGTGGCTGGACAAGCTGGCCAAGCCGAAGTCGAGCAGCACCACCCTGCCCTCGCGCGTGACCAGCACGTTCGAGGGCTTGATGTCGCGGTGGATCGAGCCCGCCTCGTGCAGCGCGACCAGCGCGCTGGCGAGCTGCGCCAGCGAGCGCCGCAGGCGCAGCTCCTCGGCCGGATCGAGCGGCACCGCGGTCGCCAGGCTCGCCGGCACCGTGGCGTCCGAGGCGCTGGTCTCGTTGAGCGGGTCGGGCTGAATGGACTCGCGCGGCACCGGGTAGCCGCGCACGTAGCTCACGAGGTCCTCGCCGGGCACCAGCTCCATCGTGAAGAACCAGGTATCACCCGAGCCGATCAGCTCGCCGAGCCGCACCAGGTTGTCGTGGTGCAGCTCCGCGACGGCGCGGAACTCGCGCTTGAAGCGCAGCAAGCGATCGGGCGTGACGTTGGGCAGCAGCTTGAGCGCGACGATCCGGTCCTCGCGCGTATCGCGCGCCTCGTACACCACGCCCATACCGCCGCGGCCGAGCACGCGGAGCAACTGAAAGCGGTCCGTGCCGCCGAAGCCGTGTGCTGCGAGTTCCATGAGCGAAGGCCTCGGAGCATAACAGCCCGCGCACCGTTCCACACCGATTCGGGGTGTCCGAGGGAACGTCTCGTTCTTCGTGACGGTATACAGGGTCGTCACCCATGACGAGAGGCGCGGCGTTGACCGTTGATCACTTCGCACGCGCGTTTCCGTTTGGGGAGCCCGCGGGTTGCTCGACGGGGACACTGATCCAGCTCGGCCTGCCTTCCAGCTCGGCCATCTCGATCTGGTACGCACGCGGAGTCGAGGAAGCCGCACCCAGCCTGCGCGCCGTGCGCAAAGCGGGCCGCGAGCAACCGCTCGCGCAGGTGGAGCAGCTCGCAGCGGGCGCGTGCGGGTGGGTACAGATCGCGGGTCTGACCGCGAACACCAGCTACGAGGTAGAGCTCCAGCGCGCGGACGGCAGGCGGGTCACGCTGCACGCGCGCACCGCCCCGACTGATCCACACCCGTTCAGCTTCCTGGCGTTCAGCTGCTTCGCGCCATTCGCCCCCGGCCGCCGCCGCGTCAGCGCCAGCAACCGGCGCACCCTGGCCGCGCTCGCTCGCAGCGCGCGGCGTCCGAGCGACGCGCGCCCCGCGTTCGCGCTCGGCATGGGCGACCAAGTCTACGTCGACGATGGCGCGCTTCACTTCCGCGCTCCCCAGCACAGCCTGCTCGCGGGCAAGCGACTCGCCTATCCCGCACACGAGGCGGACGCCTACTTCGACAAGCTGTACCGCGCCCACTTCTCGCTCGCGCCGTTCGACAGCACGCTGGCGGCGATCCCGGCCGCGCTGATCTGGGACGACCGCGAGCTGCGCGCGGGCTGGGGCACGCTCGGCGACGAAGCGCATCCACGCTGGCAGCTACACGCCGAGCGGGCCCGCGCGCACTTTCTCTCCTACCAGCTGCTGCGCAGCGCGCGCTGCTTCGAAGATCGCGGCACGTTCGAGCGCGTCGCCTCGCTCGACGGTCGCTGGGACGCACTGCACTACAGCTTCGACTGGGGCCCGCGCACGAGCGTGTTCGTGATGGATCAGCGCAGCCAGCGTGGCGCGGGCCAGGTGCTCGGCGACGCGCAGACGCTGGCGCTCGAGGCCTGGCTGCGGCGCGAGTCGCGCGAGCCGCAGCTGTTCGTGCTCGTGTCGCCGGTCCCGCTCACCACGCCGGGCTGGTTTCGCCTCGATCCCGCGGGCCGCACGCGCGATCGCCTCGACCGCTGGTGGGCCGAGCCGAACCGCGACGAGGCCCAGAGGCTGCTCACGAAGCTCGTCGAGCGCTTCGGCCGCTCGCGCGATCGGCTGCTGATCCTGAGCGGCGACGTGCACTACAGCGACGTGCGCGAGCTGCGCCTGCCCAACGGCGGCGCGCTGTTCGGGCACGAGCTGATCTCGTCGGGCCTCGCCCAAAGCAGCTACCAGGCCTGGCAGCGCCCGTTCTACGAGCTCGACGAGTGGCGCCCCGCCTTCCCGGACGTGCTCAGCTCGACCAGCCTCGGGCGCCACCTGGGCAGCGGCTTCGCCGAGCTGCACGTCACCCCGGAGGCGGACGGGACCTCGCTACGCGTGCTGTTTCACTTCGGCGACAGCCGGCGCGAGCTGGAGCTCTCGCGCCACCTGGGCAAGCGCAAGCCACCGCTGTTCGAGCTCGACCCGAGCAAGCACGGCGCGCTGCTCGCGCTCAAGCCGCGCTCGCCCGCCGCCGAGAGCCCCACTCAGGTCTGCCTGCGCGCGCACGGCCCAGACCGCGTACGCGCGGCGATCGCGCTGGAGCGCGAGTTCATCGAGCAGCGCAAGCGCGACGAGACCGCCTCCTCCCAGGAGCGCGCGCTGGAGCGACCGCTCTCGGGCCTCGCACTCTCGGGCGGCGGCATTCGCTCGGCGACCACCTGCATCGGCTTCATGCAGGTGCTGCAGCAGGCGGGTCAGCTCGCGAGCTTCGACTACGCGTCGTCGGTCTCCGGCGGCTCGTTCGCGAACGGCTACCTGCAGGTGATGGGCTCGCCCGCCGTGCGCGCGCGCATGCAGATGAGCAGCGCCAAGCCGCTCGACGACGCGTTCAGCGACGACGCGATCGAGCGCCTGTACGCGAACAGCAGCTACCTCGCGCGCGGCACCGGGCTCACCGGCGCGTTCAACATGGTGCGGCTGCTGACCTCGTTCAGCACCTCGTTGATCCAGCACTGGCTGTGGCTCGGCTCGGTGTTGGTCACGCTCGGCTACGCCGCGCAGCTCGCGGATCCATGGCTACGTCCCGTGGTGATCGGCATGGCCACGCTCGGCGGTCTCACCGTGCTGGCCCGCATGGCGGTCGCCCACGGCATGCGGCGCTCGCTCGAGGACGGCCTCAACCGCAACGAGAGCGCGCTCGCGATCGGCCTGTTGTTGCTGGGCGTGCCGCTGCTGTGGAAGTCGCTGCCCGAGCGGGTCGAGGCGCTGTTCGCGTCGCTCTGCCGCTGGGTGGCCGCGGAGGAGACGGACCTGCATGCGATCGCCGTGTCCACCGGGCTCGCGTTGTTATTGTCGCTGAGCCTGAGCGTGCTCTGGAAGCGCGACCTGATGCTGCGCACGCGCTTGCAGCAAGGCCTGATCATCGGCGGCAGATCGCTCGCGGGCGTGTTCCTCGCGCTCGGCGTCGCGTGGCTGTTGCAGCACGCGTACCTGTATATGCCGTTCCTCACCCCGCTCGCGCGCTGGCTGGCGCTCGCGCAGCCGGAGCCGTGGTGGAAGCTGTGCCTGAGCGGCCTGGTGACCGCGTTCCTGACGCTGATCACCTCGCCCAACAGCACCAGCCTGCATCGCTACTACGCCGCGCGGCTCGATGACACCTTCCTCCAGCACGGTCGCGCGCCTGCGCCGCTGTTGCTGCGCGACCTCGTCGATCCCACGTCGCAAGCGCCCTATCCACTGTTCAACGGCTGCGTCAACTTGGTGGGCAAGGACCCGGAGTTCGCGGGTGATCAGACCAGCGACTACTTCCTGTTCGCGCCCCACCACTGCGGCTCCAAGCTGCTCGGCTACGCGCGCACCGGGCAGGGACGGCAGTACGGACGGCTCAGCCTGGCGACCGCGGTCACCTGCTCGGGCGCCGCCATCTCCCCGTTCCAGGGCCGCTCGATGCCGAGCGCGACCTCGCTGTTCATGTGGCTGCTCAACCTGCGTACCGATCTGTGGCTGGCCAACCCGGGGCAGCCGCGCACCGGCTTCTGGGCCCGCATCCTCGATCCGCACACGCTGCCTTGGGGCCCGCTGCACCAGCTGCTCGCGCTGAGCGGCAAGCTCGACACGCGCTCGCGCTTCGTGAACGTCTCGGACGGCGGCTTCATCGACAACCTCGGCGTGTACGAGCTGCTGCGCCGCCGCTGCCAGCGCATCGTCGCGGTCGACGCCACCTGGGACACGCACTACGAGTTCGAGTACCTGCGCAACCTGGTCGTGCGCGCGCGCCAGGAGCTGGGCATCGACTTCGAGTTCGAGGAACAGCCCGAAGACGTGATCAAGCCGCGCGTCACCGACGGCCTGTCCGCGAAGTGTGTGCTGCTGGCGCGCATCAAGTGGCCCGCGCACGAGCAGCGCGCCGACGGCAAGCTGTTCTACGTAAAGGCCGCGCTGTCACGGCAAGGCCTGCGCGCGACGAGCGGGCAGAAGGCCGCCGATCCGAGCCGCGCCTACGCGACCTACCACCCGAGCTTCCCGCAGGAGAGCACCGGCGATCAGTTCTTCGATCCGGTGCAGTCGCGCGCCTACCACGAGCTCGGACGCCACCTCGCGCACGAGCTGCTCGCCCATCACGCGTTCCGAAAGACCCCCACTGGCGCTAGGCCGCGGGTGGTGGCGGCGGCCGAGGGTTGAACGTCAGCCCGGCGAGGATGCCGCGCGCTGCGATGCCCGCCTTCTTCCACTGGCGCTGCTGGACCAACCGCCAGACATCGAGCGAGAAGCGCGCGAGCCCGGACAGGTACGCGTGTGGACCGTCGAAGCGCCGACGCAGGTAGAGCATGTTGCGGTAGAGGTAATAGAACTGCGCGACGCGCCTGGGATCGTCTTCGGTGAAGATGCTCAGCTCGCCGGGCTTCGCGCGCAGGTGCGTCACCTTGCTCGTGCCCACCAGCAGACCGGGGCGTCTCTCGCAGATGCGCGAGGTGAAGTCTGCATCTTCCCCCCAGACCACGAACTCCGGGTTCAGGTTGCCGAAGGTCTGGTAGGTGGAGCGCGGGATCAGCAGCGCGACCAGCGACGCCTGACTGATCGTCACGATGCCTTGATCGAGCAGGCGCCCCCAGCCCGGTGCTTCGTGCACGCTCGGCGGACGCGGGTCGATCGTGGGCACGTTCACAGCGCGGCCCTGTCCATCGACGGCCTGCGACATCAGGAACCCGAGCTGCTCGGGGCTGGTGAAGTTGCGATCGAAGGCACTCACGAGCTCGGCGAGCGCCGTAGGGCTCGGCACCATGTCGTCGTCCATCAGCCAGATCCAGTCGGCCTGCGGGTCGTCGAACGCGCTCTGCACCGCCGCGATGAAGCCGTTGGCGACCCCGATGTTGCGCTCCAGGCGCTTGTAGACGACGTTCTGGAGGTTCAGCGCGCGCACCGCCTCCGGCGTTCCGTCCGTTGAGCCGTTGTCGAGGATCAGGATCGAGTCCAGCGGACGCGTCTGCTGACTGAGTGCGGTCAGATTCTGCAGCAACAGCTCGCGTCGGTTGTACGTCAGGACGACCGCGTGAATCTGGCCGTGCATCAATGCCTCACGCGTCTGTACAAGCGGACAGACAATTGCATGAGGTCAGCGACGAGGCAAATCGCTCCGGTGTTCCTCAAGCGTGACTGGATAAGCATGCTAGAGAGCCGGGTGCTGGACAGGCTCCCTGTACAGAACGGTACGGCTTCTCCCAAGCCGTCCTTCCTCAAGAACCGTACGCTGCGCGGCTTCCTGCACGTTCTCGGCGGCACGGCGACGACCACCGCGCTGCAGGGCCTGCAGTTTCTGCTCCTGGCACGCGGCCTCGGCCCGGCGGAGTTCGGCCGCATCGCGACCGCGAACAGCGTGACCGCGCTGCTGATGCCGTTCTCCGGGCTCGGCTTCGCGAACGTCATGATCATGCGCAGCACGCGCGATCCACGCGTGCTGCCGCTGTACCTCGGGAACGCGTTGGGCATGGCGGTGTGCAGTGGTGCGCTCCTGGTCGCGCTGTCCGGAGTGGCCGCCGGCGCCTGGTTGCAGGATGAGTTGCCGGTCACGCTGATGCTCGTGATCGCCGTCGGCGAGCTGCTCGCGGCCAAGGTCATCGACATCTGCTGGCACGTCTTCATCGCGCGGGAGCAGCTGCACTTTACCAGCCGCGTGATGGGATTCCACAGCGCCGCGCGGTTGACCTTCGCGGCCGGCTATGTGTGGCTGAACGCAACGCCGACCGCCGTGGGTTGGGCCTGGTGGCTCCTGGCCTGCAACACGTTGGTCTCCGCACTGATCCTGCACTTCACCCTGGGCATCGTCGGCCGCCTGCGTGCGGACTTCGCGGTCGCGCGCAGCGAGCTCGGCATGGGCAGCTCGTTCGCGGTCGGCATCTCCGCCAAGGGCTTCTACACGGACGCCGACAAGATGTTCCTGGCGCGCTTCGCGGGCGCCGAGGCCGTGGGCCACTACACGGTCGCGTTCCGCGTGATCCAGATCGCGCTGGCGCCGATCCGCGCGCTGTCGTTCGCGCTGCAGGCGAGGCTGTTTCGCGCCGGCGAGCAGGGCATCCGCAGCTCGCTACGCGTGACGATCAAGATCTTGGTCCCGCTGTCGATCGCCGCGCTGGTGTTGGCGGTGGGCTTCTACGTCACCGCGCCGCTGCTCACGATCTTCGCGGGCGACAAGTACGCCGGCAGCGTGGACGTGCTGCGTACGCTGTGCCTGTTGCCGCTCTTGCTGGCGGCCCAATCGCTGATGGCGGACACGCTGGCGTCCTCCGGCCACCAGCGCTCGGCCGCGATCGCCGAGGTGCTGGCGGCGATCCTGGTATGTGTGTTGTGCATGACGCTGATCCCCGAGCTCGGCTGGCGCGGAGCCGCGATCGCGAGCTACGCCTCGCAGGCCACGCTGGTCCTGACCACGGTCGCCACGGTCGTGCGCCTCACGCGTCGCAAGTCTCATGCGTAAGCTCCTGTTCGTCTCCAACATGTACGCGCCCCACGTGATCGGCGGCGCGGAGCTCTGCGTGCAGACGCTGGCCGAGCAGCTCACGCGCGAGGGGCACCAGGTGACCATCGCCACGCTCTCACGCACGAGCGAGCCGAGCGTGCACGAGGTGAACGGCATCCCCGTGCACCGCCTGCCGATCGCGAACGTCTACGTGCCGTTCAGCGGCCAGTACGGCGCGCTCCGGCGCAGCGCGTGGCACGCGCTCGACGTCTACAACCCGGTCATGGGCGAGCGTATCGGTGCGCTCGTCGATCAGCTGAAGCCCGACTGGGTGGCCACACACAACGTGGCGGGCTTCAGCACCGCGGCCTGGCACGCGGTCAAGCGTCGCGGGGTGCCGCTGGCGCAGGTGCTGCACGACTACTGGGCCGTGTGTCCGCAGACGCGCATGAACAAGGACGGGCACAACTGCGAGACGCCGTGCACCGTGTGTACGGTCTTCAGCGCGCCCAAGAAGCCGGCGAGCCGCTGGCCCGATGTCGCGATCGGCGTCAGCCGCTTCGCGCTCGAGCGCCACCTGAAGCACGGCTACTTCCCGAACGCCCGCACCGGCGTGGTCTACAACGGCGCGCCCTACAGGCCGCCCACGGAGCGCCGCCAGCCCGGCAAGCCGATCACGCTCGGCTTCATCGGCCGTATCGAACGACCCAAGGGCATCGAGGTGCTGCTCGAAGCGCTGTCGCGCATCCCGGGCGAGCGCTTTCGGCTGCGCGTGGCGGGCAAGGCCGTGGACCCCGCGTACCTCGACGAGCTCAAGCAGAGGTTCCCGATGCCTCAGGTCGAGTACCTCGGCTTCGTGCCGGCGGCGGAGCTGTACGAGAGCATCGACCTGTTGGTGGTGCCGTCGCTGTGGCACGAGACGCTCTGTGTGGTGGTCTACGAGGCACTCGGCTTCGGCGTGCCGGTGCTGGCGTCGCGCGTGGGCGGCATCCCGGAGATCCTCGACGGCCAGGGCTGCGGCTGGCTGTTCGAGCCCGGCAATGCGCAGGACCTCGAGGCGAACCTTCGCCGCTTGCTCGACGGCTGGGCCGACCCGCAGGGCGTGTGGGAGCGTGCGATCGCACGGCGCGCGTTCTTCACGCCGGAGCGTCAGGCCGCAGACTTCCTGGCCGTGCTCGATGGCCGGCCCACGTCGCACGATCAGTAAGGGTTGATCGGCAGGTCGGCGGGCGCGCTGCCGGGCGTCTCGCGTTCCTTCGCGGGTGCCGGTGCGGGGCTGTTCCAGGTGGGCGCAGCGTTCGACCAGGAGGGCTTGTCGCTGACGTCCTGGGCGGGCTTGTCAGCCGGCTCGTCGCCGGCGAGTGCGGGCGACACGTCCCAGCGCGGCTCCGCCTTCGCGCGCCGCTTGCTCGAGTCCACGACCGGCTTCGGCTCTTCCTTGGCAGGCTTCGCGGCCGACGCGGCCTTTGCGGCAGACTCCTTCGCGACGGCTTCCTTCGCGATGACATCCTTCGCGACGGCTTCCTTCGCAGCGGCTTCCTTTGCGATGACTTCCTTCGCGTTCCCACCACTCGCGCTCGGCGGCAAGTCGGCAGGCGCGGGCTCCGGCTGCACCACCTCGGGCTGCGCGATCGCGGGTGCGAGCGGAGCCGGCCAGGCGGCGGCCTCTGTGGGCGCGTCTTGCGCTGGCGCTGCGCTGAACGTCTGCGGCTTGCTCGGCCCACCCTGGCGCTCACGCACCACGTAGGCGCCAAAGCCGACCAGCCCCACGCCCAGCACGGCCAGCACGATCATCGCGAAGCTCGGCCCACCCTTGCGCACCGCGTAGCCCGCGTCTTCGAAGTCCGGCGCACCGCCGAGCCGGCTCAGGTCCGGCACCTGGATCTGTTGTGCCGGCTCGCGAACCGCTGGCTCCGGGACGTGCGAGGGCCGCTTGCCGCGCGTGATCAGCGACGTCGCCTCGGCACCTTCCTCCGTGAACGGAACCGTGGAGTCGCGTCGCTCGGGCGGCGGCTGGCTGCCCGTCGAGCGCAGGTGCCTGCCGCTGCGCGGCGCGCCGGGCTGGCTCTGCCGGTACGAGTCCGCGATGCTCAGCACCTCCGCGTTCGGAGCGCCGATGCCCATCATCGTCTGCGCCGCCTCGGAGCGCGCGTAGTCACGCGGCACCGTACGCGGGGCCGTGCGGCCGAGCGCGATCGTCGTGCGCACCCACGTGCCGACCTCTTCCGGCTCGGCCCACGCGCCCACGCGCATCGCCTCGTCGCGCAGCTCGCCGGCCATCTCTTGCGCCGACGCGTAGCGCTCCCCACGCGGCCGCGAGAGCGCGCGCCGGCAGATGCGGTCGAACACGCGATGTACGCCGCGCGAAGCGTCGCTGGGCGAGCCGATCGGCCCACTCAGCATGCGGCGCTGCGACTCCAGCGGGTTCTTGCCGTCGAACAGCCGTTGTCCGGTCAGCGTCTCCCAGAGCGTCAGGCCCAAGATGAAGATGTCCGCGCGCGCATCGATCATGCTGGGCGCGAGCACCTGCTCGGGCGCCATCTCCATCGGCAGCAGCCGGTGATCGCACAGCGGCGGACGCGTGGTGGACGCGCCCATCACGAGCGTGAAGTCGATCAGGCGCGCTCGCCCATCGACGCCTGCGAGCACGTGACGCGCGACCGGTGCCTGGTGCACAAGGGCCGCCGGCGAACGATGCAGCGCCTCCAGCGCGTGCAGCGCGTCGACCAGCAGCGGCACCGCGAAGCGTGTGCTCTCCGCGTCGTGGCGACGCGCGTTGTCGAGCAGGCTCGCCAGATCCTGGCCCTCTACGTACTCCATCACCGTGTACGGCTCGGGGGCGCGCTCGAAGCGTGCGCTGGCCAGGAAGCCCTGCCCCGTGAAGCCCGCCATCAGCTCGGCCTCGCGCTCGATCGCGGCGCGGTACTCGGGGTTGCGCAGGTGCGGCTTGTGCAGGCGCTTGAGCGCGACCAGCGGACTGTCGTCTTCGAGCGGACGGGCGCGCCAGATGCTCGCGAGCTCACCGCGTGCGACCTCGTTCAGCAGCTTGAACGCACCGAGCATCTCACCGCCGACTTCCGCCGACCATTCGTCTTGGCGATCTGTTGGCGGTTGCACGGACATCTCTCAAGCCTCCCAAAGTTCGACGGGTGCCACCTGGGTGGTGCCGCCAGCGATGGTACGCGGGTGTGTGGTAGCAGAATCCGCTCGATCATGCCCGGAACGCCTCGGAAGGCGTGAGCTAGCGAACGGCCATGCCGCGTAGCTTGCAGGTCTGGTCCCGATCCTTGGCTGCCCAGCTGACATCGCCCCTCGCGCGGCCAGCCTAGCGCACTCGCGCTCCGGGGTGCTCGGGCAGGCCGCTCGTGCCAAGGATGGCGGGCGATGTTCGAACTGACCGCCTTGCTCGGAGCTTACTACCTCCTGTCGCAGGGGTTCGACTCCACACAACGCTGGCTGCTCGACATCGTCCGAGCAGCGCCGCTGATCTACCTCCGCGACGGCGCGATGATCATCGCGATCGTGCTCGGCTTCGTCGACGTGGTGGCCAACCGGCGCGATGCGCTGCTGAGCTTCGGCTTGCTCACGTTCGTGCTGGTCGGCGCCGTGATCGCGGGCGCCAGTGGCCTGCCGGTCCAGCAGGTGTTGTTCGGGATCAAGGTCTGGCTGCCGCTGTTGCTCGGCGTCGCGCTGGCCAACGAGGGCGTCGCGCAGAAGCTCGACCGCCCGCGGCTGTGGGGCCTGGTCTGGACGCTGCTCGTGTTCGGCGTGCTGCTCAACGTGTTCGTGAAGTACCCGTGGAGCGGCATGACGATGCAGGTCGGCGACACGCAGGTGGAGGCCAACCGCGAGTGGGACACCGGCGGCTTCAACCGCGTCTCGGGCTTCTCGCGCACCAGCTTCGACGCCTCGATCTGCATCATGCTGCTGGCCTTCTACCTGGTGCTGCGCAGCGAGCGCTGGCTCATGCGCGGCGTGATCTGGCTGCTCACCGGCGTGGCCGTGGTGCTCACCACCACCAAGGGCGCGATCGGCGCGTGGCTGGTCGCGACGCCGATCCTGCCCCTGGTGCTCGGTGCGCGGCCCGAGCTCTACGCCCACCAGCGCGCGCGCCGCACGCTCGCGTTCGGCACCGTCACCGCGCTTGCCCTGATCGCCGCCGTGACCCCGCTCGTCTCCACGCAGATGACGTGGGGCCTGCTGGAGGAAGGCACGGTCGAGTTCTTCCTGCTCGCCTCGTTCGGCGACCGCATCGTCAACACCTGGCCCAACGCCTTCAAGCTGCTCGACGCCTGGCAGTACGTCACCGGACGCG
>DASUME010000707.1:0-2491 GCA_036277895.1 Polyangiales bacterium | reverse complement strand
CATCCGCGCGCATGCCGAGCGAGCACCCTGAGGGCGCGGGCTGTTAAGGGTCATGCACCTCGGGCAACGTCGCATGTTCGCCGAGATGAAACAATGCCAGAAGGCAGCTCGCTGCGGTTCAAGAAGCTTGGGGATCGACCCCATCCGGGCCAAAGTTGCCGCCATGACGAGCTTGTTCATCGAACAGCGACGCGGCTTCGCGGTCGAGAGCGTACACGCGATCGACGCCGTGTCCTGCGATGCGTCGGGGGACGTGCGGGTGCTCTCGGGGCTCGACCCTCTGACCACCTTTCGCAGCGCGTCCAAGCCGTTCCAGCTCGAGATCTCGGTCGAGCTGCTGCAGGAGCGCGAGCGCTCGCAGCTGAGCGGGCTGGACCTGGCGCTGGGTGCCGCGAGCCATCACGGCGAGCGCTTCCACATCGAAGCGCTGACGCGCTTGCTCACGAAGCTCGGACGGCGCCAAGAGGACCTGCTGTGTGGGGTGCACCCGCCGCTCAACCAGGCCGCGGCCGAGGCGCGCTGGCGCGAGGGCGCCGAGCCGACGGTGCTCTGCAACAACTGCGCGGGCAAGCACACCTTCATGGCCGCAGCCAGCGCGGCCCAGGACTTCCCCGGTCACTACACACCGGCCGAGCACCCGCTGCAGCGCGCGATCCAGGAGCGCCTGGTGCAGCGCACGGCCTACGGCATCGTGGGCACCGTGACCGACGGCTGCGGCGTGCCGTGCTTCGTGCTCAAGCTGTCGGGGATGGCGCGCGCGTACGCGAGCCTCGCGCGCGAGACGCGCGTGCGCCTGCCGTCGGCGTTGTCCGCGATCGGTCGCGCGATGCGCGAACATCCGCTGCTGGTCAGCGGCACGGAGGCGTTCGACGGCTGGGTGATGCAGAACAGCCAGCTCATCGCCAAGGTGGGCGCCACCGGCGTGTTGTGCCTGGCCGTGCCCGATCACAACCTGGGCCTGGCGATCAAGGTCAGCACCGCCGTCGAGGCCGTGCGTCCGATCGCGGTGATGGCGATCCTGCAGCGTTACTTCCCCGGCTTCGTCGGGGCCGAGCTGCCCGAGCACTGGCGGCTGATCAAGAACCACACGGGCGAGGTCGTCGGGGACTACGTCGCGCGCTTCGAGGACTAGCCGTTACGCGTTCTGCGGCGGCGAGACGGGCAGGATGGGTGCCCACACCAGGCGGAACAGCAGCTCGTCCGAGATGCGCACGCCGCTGTCCGAGAAGAACAGCGCGTTGACCTCCAGGCCCTCGTGGCGTTCGCCGACGAACGCGATGCCTTCGCCGGCCAGGTTGTAGCCGAGCTGGAGGATCGCGTTCTTGCGCCAGATGCCGGTCTCGCCGACGCGAAGGTCGTCCGGCAGCGTGTAGAAGCCCTCGGCGGGCAGGCGCTTGAGCGTGCGCTCCCAGAGCGGATCGGTGAGCGGCACCGTGGGCTCACCCCAGTACCATCGGTTGTGCACGTTGCGTCCGGGGCGCACCACGAACTGGGCGCTGCCGTTGCGCTCGTCCCCAACGTAGACCAGCGAGTTGGCCGGGACGGCTTGCGGCGAGAACGGGTGCGCTTGGGTGGTGCGGTAGAGGCCGGCGGCGATGGTCATAGGCCCCCAAGGATAACTCAGCGCACGGAACTCGCCGCCACCTCGCGCGCGGAAGTTTTGCCGGTCAAGAGCGGCGCCAGGAAGCGACCGGTGTGGGAGGCCTTGTTGCGCGCAACCACCTCTGGCGTGCCCTCGGCGATCAGCAGGCCGCCGCGCTCGCCGCCCTCGGGGCCCATGTCCACGACCCAGTCCGCGCACTTGATCACGTCGAGGTTGTGCTCGATCACGACCACGGTGTTGCCGGAGTCGGCCAGCTTCTGCAGCACGTAGAGCAGGCGATGGATGTCCGCGAAGTGCAGGCCCGTGGTGGGCTCGTCGAGGATGTACAGCGTCTTGCCGGTGTGACGCTTGCCGAGCTCGCGGCTGAGCTTCACGCGCTGGGCCTCGCCGCCGCTGAGCGTGGTCGCGGGCTGGCCGACCTTCACGTAGCCGAGGCCCACCTCGACCAGCGTCGCGAGGATGCGCTTGAGCGTGGGGTGCGCGCCGAACAGCGCCAGGCAGTCGTCGATGCTGGTGTCGAGGATGTCCGCGATCGACTTGCCCTTGTAGCGCACGGTCAGCGTCTGGGCGTCGTAGCGCTTGCCCTCGCACACCTCGCACGGGACGTACACGTCCGCGAGGAAGTGCATCTCCACCTTCACCACACCGTCGCCGCTGCACGCCTCGCAGCGACCGCCCTTGGTGTTGAACGAGAAGCGACCCGGGCCGAAGCCCTTCTGGCGCGCCTCGGGCAGCTGCGCGAACACCTCGCGGATCTCGTCGAACGCCTTGGTGTAGGTGCCCGGGTTGGAGCGCGGCGTGCGGCCGATCGGGCGCTGGTCGATCGCGATCACCTTGTCGAGCGCCTGCAGGCCGTCGATGCCCGTGTGCTTGCCGACGCGCACCTGC
>DASUME010000706.1:0-6689 GCA_036277895.1 Polyangiales bacterium | reverse complement strand
CGATTTCGTGTTCGACCCACGTAGCCGACAAGATCCGTGCGCGTGCGCGTGATCGACTCATGGGGTCTTGGCAGAGCGCCGGAAGGCTTGCCCCACTCCAGCAGCACTCGGCTCTCCTCTGCCCCACGTCCTCGAGCAATTACTCGTTCTCCTCGCGGTCCACGATCGCGCACAGCAGCTCTGCTTCCGCGCACAGCGCCTCATCCACACTCGCGGCCGCGCTGCACTTCCAGATGTTTTGCTTGCGCTGGATCACCTCGACCTCGAGCAGCATGCGATCGCCGGGGATGACGGGCGTTCGGAAGCGCGCGCGGTCGATGCCCATGAAGTAGACGATCTTCTGGTTGCTATCGAACGGCTCGGACGCGTAGGCGAGCACGCCCACGAGCTGCGCGAGCGCCTCCAGGATCAGCACACCCGGGAAGATCGGCCGACCGGGGAAGTGACCCGGGAAGAACGGCTCGTTGTAGGTCACGCACTTGAGGGCGCGCGCGCTGCGCCGCGGCTGGATGTCGACGATACGGTCGAGCAGCACGAAGGGCGCGCGGTGCGGCAGGATGCGCAGGATCTGCGCGAGATCGAAGGCGGGAAGCGTGGCCATCGTGGTGCCCTTTCAGGCTACCACGAGTCTCGCTTCACTTGGGCGCGGCAGGAGCGGGCGTCGCCTTGGGGCCCGGCGCGGCGGGCTTGCCGGCGGCTGCGGGCTTTGCGGCCGAGTTCGCATCGGCGCCTTCCCCCGCGTTGTACTTCTGGATCACCACGTCCGTGAGGTCGTAGTTGGTCGGCACGAAGATCACCCCGGCCTCGCCGCGCTCGACGATCATCGCGTAGCCCTCGGCCTGGCCGATGCGGCGCAGGATGCGCTCCATGCGCTCGACGATCGACTTGGTCAGCTCGCCTTCCTTCTCGGCGAGCTCACGCTGGTACTCCATGTAGACCTGCTGCAGCTCGGCGAGCAGCTTCTGGTAGCTCTCGACCTTGCCCTCCAGCGCCTCGCGCGAGAGCACGTTCTTCTGCGTGTCGAGCTCGTCCTTGAGCTTCTTCAGGTCCTGCTGCTTCTTGTCCAGACCCTGCTGGCGGCTCTCGAACAGCTTCTTCAGCTTGTCCTTCGCCTTGCGCCCGTCCTCGGTCTCGTTGATCGCGCGCTGCAGATCGACGACCGCGATCTTGGCCGCCTGCGCCTGGGCCGTCTCGCGCGGCAGGACTGCCGAGCAGGCGAGAGCGGCAAGCAGCGGCAGAGCGTAGTTCTTCAGCATTCTCATCCCAGTAATCCTTTGGCTGGCGGGCGGCTAGCTACCCGCTCCGGTCCCACAGGTCAAGCGGGCGGCGGTACAGGCTGAGAAGGGCGCGCGCGCGCGGGTATTCAGAAGAACTGCCCGATCGTGAACTGGAAATTGTACTTCTCCTCGTAGTTCCGCTTGGCGACCGGGAAGCCCCACTCGAAGCGCAGCGGACCCATCGGCGAGAACCAGCGCACACCGAAGCCGTACGAGAACCGGAACTGGTTGAAGCCGCACGGCTTCTGCGAGTCGTCCAGCTGCGGGTTCGGACGCGCCTGGCAGAGCGTCTTCTCCAGGTTCCAGACCGTGCCGCTGTCCGTGAAGATCACGCCCTTGATGCCGACCGCGGTCAGGATCGGGAACTCGATCTCGATGTTCGAGCGCAGCATCGCGTTGCCGCCGAGGCGCAGGCCGTAGCGTGTGTTGCCCGGGATGTTCGGGTCGAGCACGGCCGCGGTATCCGAGTACGGCCCGAGGCTGTAGTACGGGAAGCCGCGCACGCTCAGGATGCCGCCGAGGAAGAAGCGGTCGTACAGCGGCACGCCCTTGCTGGAGCGCGACGTGACCAGGCCCGCTTCCAAATTAATGCGCAGCACCATGCCGAGCAGCAGCGGGTAGTAGAAGCGCGAGAAGAACTTGTGGCGCCAGAACGTGCGCTCCGAGCCGATGTACGGATCCGCGGACTCGGTCGACAGCGACGTGTAGATGCCCTTGGTGGGGAACAGCCGGTTGTCGCGCGAGTCCCAGGTCAACGACAGGCGCAGCGAGCTGGTGCGGCCGCTGAGCTGCTGGTTGCGCAGCGTGGAGCGCTGCTGCGTACGCGCGCCGGCCGCGGTGCTGGTGAAGAACGCGGTCGTGGTGTCGTCGACGGTGGTGCGGTCCGCGCTGTAGCGCAGCGCCAGGCGCAGGTTGCGGTGGAACACCGGGTGGCCGAGCGCCACGCCCGCGCCGGTCTGCTTCGTGGTGTAGGCCTGGAACGAGTTGCTCGTCCGGAACGCATCGATCGACAGGCTCCACATCGTGCTGAGCAGGTACGGCTCCACGTCCTGGGCCTGGATCAGCTGCCGGATGCCGGACACCTGCGCCTGCAGCGACAGCGACTGGCCGTGGCCCGCCAGGTTCTGCTGGTCGATCTGCGCGGTCAGGATGAAGCGCTCGATCGACGAGAAGCCCGCGCCGACCTGGAACGTGCCCGTGGCGCGCTCCTTTACCTCGTAGGTGACGACGATGCCGTTCGGCTCGCCTCCGTCGGCCTCGGACATGTCGACGCGCTCGAAGTAGCCGAGCGCGTTGATGCGATCCTTGGAGGCCTCGATCCGGGTCTGGCTGTACTTGTCGCCCTCGGCGAACAAGATCTCGCGCCAGAGCACGCGGTCGCGCGTCTTGTCGTTGCCCTGGATCTCGACCTTCTCTACGTGGCACTCGGGGCCGCGCTTGATCACGACCGTCACATCCACGGCGTGCTTCTGCGCGTCGAGCTCGGTCTCGGGCGAGACGTCCACCTTGGCGAAGCCGTCGTCGCGGTAGTGACGTGTGATCGACTCGATGCCCTCGGACAGCTTGCTGCGGCTGAACCACTCGCCCGGCTGCGCCGAGACCCGGTCGCGCACCAGCCGGCGGCCACCGAGTGGCTCGATCTCGTTCCCGTCGATGTCCTGCTCGATCACGCGCATGCGACCGATGCGGAAGCGCGGGCCTTCCTTGATCGGGATCGTGACGTCGATCTGCGTGCGGTCCGGCGTCAGCTCCACGCGCGGCGGCAGCACCTGCACGTTGAGGTAGCCGCGGTCGTAGTAGAGCGCCTGGATGCGCAGCACGTCCTCGTCGAAGAAGTCGCGCTTGAAGCGATCGTTCGAGGAGATGAACGACAGGAAGCTGGTCGCGTGCGTGCGCATGAAGCCGCTGAGATCCGACTCCTCGAGGTGATCGTTGCCGATGAACTCGACGCGCCGGACCGAGACCTCGGGGCCCTCGACGATGTCGTAGCGAACCTCCACCTGGTTGTTCGCCATCGCGATCAGCTTGTAGCTGACCTTGGCCAGGAAGAAGCCTTCCTCCGCGTACAGGTCCCGGATCTTGGCGAGCTGCGCGCGCACGTCGTTCTCGGACAGGATCTGTCCGACCTCGAGCGTCACCTTCTCGTCGATGTCGTCTTGATCGACCTCGTCGTCGCCCTCGAACGAGATCTTGCCGATCGCGGGGCGCTCCTTGACGACGATCGAGAGGATCAGCTGCCCGGCCTCGTCGATGCGCGCGCTGAAGATGAGGTCGTCGAAGTAGCCGAGGTCCCAGAGCGCACGCGCATCGCGCGCGACCTCCGTGTCCGAGCAGGGTGTGCCCACGCGCAGCTTCATGCTCGCGCGCACGTCGTCGGCCGACACGCGTCCGTTGCCGGCGACCTCGATGCTCTTGATCTTGCGACCCTCGCAGATCGTGCGCGGCACCACCACCGTGGGCGCGGCCGCGCGTGCGGGCAGCTCTGGCTCGGCCTCGGGCTCCGCCGCGGCGGGCGTAGGCTCCGGCGTTTCGCCGGCGGCGGGCTCGGCCATCGGCTCCGGGCGCGCTTCGGGCTCCGGCTCGGGGGGAGGAGGCGGAGGCTTGGGCTTGTCCTCTTCCTTCTTCTTCGACTGTTGGCGGCCACCGCCACCACCGGGCACACCCATACCGCCGAACTGCGCGTATGCGGGCGTGCACCACGCCGATGCGAGTGCGAACGCGAGGGTCGCAAGGAAGGCGAGGAACGGGGCGGAGCGCTTCATCAGGTGCGGGCAGGATTCTGGCGGGCGCTCGCGCCCAGAGAGTGGCTGCGGGTGTAGCCCGCATCCCCTGCCGGTGCCAGTGGCTCACTGCCTCGAATCGACGTGAAAATTCAGGCGCCGCCGGACGGAATTTCGGCGTTCTCCGGCGCGACCACGGCAGCGTTGCTGCGCCGCTCGTCACGTTCGATCTGGCCGTCACGCATGTGCACCACGCGCGGCATGCGGCCGGCGAGGTCACCGCTGTGGGTGACGATCAGGAACGTGGTGCCGTGGTTGCGGTTCAGCCGGAAGAACAGCTCGTGGATCGCCTCGCTGGTGGCGCTATCGAGGTTGCCGGTGGGCTCATCGGCGAGCACCAGCTCGGGCTCCAGGACCACCGCGCGCGCCAGCGCCACGCGCTGCTGCTCGCCGCCCGAAAGCTCACCCGGGCGGTGCGCCAGGCGCTTGGCCAGGCCCACCTCCGTGAGCAGCGTGCGTGCACGCTCGGCGAGCTCCTTGCGCGCGAGGCCGCGGATCAGGCCCGGCATCATCACGTTCTCCAGCGCGCTGAACTCGGGCAGCAGGTGGTGGAACTGGAACACGAAGCCGAGGCTCTTGTTGCGGAACTCGGCCAGCGCCGCGCTGGAGTACGAGGTCACGTCTGCCCCGGCGAAGAAGATCTTGCCGCTGGTGGGCAGATCGAGCGTGCCCAGGATGTGCAGCAGCGTGCTCTTGCCGGCGCCGGACTGGCCCACGATGCTGAGCATCTCGCCGCGCTCGATCACGAGATCGATCGGCTTGAGCACCGTGAGCTCACGGCCATCGTGGAAGAAGCGCTTCTCGACGCCGCGCAGCTCGACCAGCGGACCGGTTTTGGATGTTTTGATGGTCATTCGTAGCGCAGCGCATCGACGGGTCGCAGGCGCGACGCCAGCTTGGCCGGGTAGATGGTGATCAGCAACGAGACGGCGATCGCCGCCAGGCCCACGGTCAGGAACTCGTTGATGTCGATCTGCACGGGCAGCCGATCGATGTAGTAGACCTCGGAGTCGAGCTTGACGCCGAAGTGCTCGGCGGCGAAGCACACGCCGTAGCCCAGGCCCAGGCCCAGCAGCGAGCCGAACACCCCGATCAGCGTGCCTTCGAGCACGAAGATCGCGACGATCGCGCGATCCTTGGCGCCCATGGCCTTGAGCACCGCCACCTCGCGTCCCTTCTCCTGCACCATCAGCGTGAGCGTGCCGACGATGCAGAAGCTGGCGACCAGGATCGCGATCCCGAGCGCCACGAACATCGCGAGCTTCTCGATCGCGAGCGCCTTGAACAGGTTCTGGTTGAGCTCCTGCCAGGCGCGCGCGCGTGTGCCGGGGCCGCTGACCTTCGCGATCTGCTGCGCGACTTCCTGCGCACGGTCCGGATCGCGCACCGTGATCTCGACGCCGCTGGCGACGTCGCCCGAGCTCAAGAACCGCTGCGCGGCAGGCAGGGTCACGTACGCCGACTTCATGTCGTACTCGTACATGCCGCTGTAGAAGATGCCGGCGACCCGGAACGGACGCGACTTGGGCATCGGACCACTCGGGCCGAGCTCGCCGAGCGGCGTCACCACATTTACTTCGTCGCCCACGTACAGCCGCAAGCTGCGCGCGAGCTCCTGGCCGACCACGATGCCCGGCAAGTTGCTGGGCGCGCGGCGCGGCGGCAGCTTCTGTTGTTCCTCGTCTTCCGTCTCGCCGAGCAGCTTCTCGGCGTCGTCCATCGCCTTGCGGAGCTCGGCGCTGATCGGCGCGGAGGGACCCGGCCCAGGAGGCTCCTTGAGCTTGAGCGTCTTGGGCAAGCCGAGGTTGGAGGCGCCGAACGGCTCGTTCCGGATCTTCGCCGGGTCCTTCAGGAACGCCAGGCTGCCCACGCGCATGTTGGTGGGCAGCTCGCTCACCTCGCCGATGCGATCGACGTCGATGCCGCGCAGGATGGCGCCGGCCAGGTTCGACGCGCTCGAGATCATCACCTCACCCGCGAGGTACGGCGACACCCCGCGCACGCCGGGCACCGCGCGCACGGCCTGGCTGAGCTGCTCGTAGTTGCCGAGCTTGCCCTCCAGCCGCTCCATGCCGGGTGCGGTGCCGCTCGGCTTGTCGATCACGATGTGCGCGTTGTTGCCGAGAATCTTGCGCTTCAGATCCTGGCGAAAGCCGCCCATCACCGACAGCGTGGTGGTGAGCGCGCACGAGCTCACGCTGACCGCCATGATCGACAGGAAGCTGATCGCGGCCAAGAAGCCGCTCTTCTTCGCGCGCAGGTGGCGCGCCGCGACCAGGGTGCGCACGTCGATGCGCTCGATCAGGTCGAGCACGAGCGGGATCAGGCGCACCGCGACGCGCGCGCCCAGCAACAGCGTGCTGACCATACGCAGCGACGCGCCGGCCAGCGCATCGGGCGTGAGCTCGGTGGGCGCGAGCGGGTAGTGCACGGTCAGCCAGGCGCAGGCCGCGACCAAGGAAAGGTCGATCAGCGCGAACACGACGCTGCGCGGACGCAGCGGGAGCAAGAACCACGAGGCCAGCATGCCGCCGAGTGCGATCACGGCCGACGTGCCCAGCCAGCCGCCGATCCCGAACAATGCGGCACGCAGCTCGCTGGGCAGCAGGTAGCTCGCGTCTTCGAGCGAGAG
>DASUME010000705.1:0-2178 GCA_036277895.1 Polyangiales bacterium | reverse complement strand
CGGCAATCGAGTATTTCGCTCCGCAGCTCTCGCACACGATCTTCATGAGACTTCCTCGAGCATGATTTCTCGCGCGCCACTCGGTTCCCAAGCTCACGCGAGCACCCCAATGGTGCACTTCACGAACGCGTCGGCTCGCGCCGAACGCCCAGCGCACGCCTTCCGCGCACGCCCATGACCATTCGACGCAGTCCCCACGATCACCTTAGCGAAAAAGTGGGCGCGTTTAAGTGTTTTTGGAACAAGCCGCTAAGGGCGGACTTTGTGACCGCACACGCCGCAGAAGAGCGCACCTGCAGCCAACTGTGCGCCGCAGGAGGGGCACATGCGTGGCCCACTCTGGGCGTCACGCGCGGCGGCGGCGAATTCCTTATAGGGCACCGGAGTGCTCCCATCATTGGGACAGCGTGAGACGCCGAGCGGGATGCCGCGCCGACAGGTGGGACAGATCAGCTGATCGCCCGTGTCCCCCTGCAAGCTGTCGTCGTCGCGCGGCGCGAGGCTGTTGATCGCCGAGTGGCGCGGCGCGTGGCCGTCTTCCTCCTCTTCGTCTTCGTCGAGGTACACGCGCGTGGGCTTCCTCTTGCGCGGCTTGCCGCGCGCCCGCAGCAGCCACGCCAGCAGCATGCCCATCAAGCCGAGCAGCAGCGCCGAGACCGCGAGCTTCACCGGCAGCGAGCCACGCTTGACCGCCGCCTCGATGCCGAGCACGGCGCCGAGCCCCTCGCTGTCTTCGCTCACGTCGAGATCGCTGCCGCCGCTGCGGCGCGCGATGATGTCCGAGAGATCCGTGCTGGCGACGTCGAGCGTGACCTTGTCGCGCACGCCGCCGATCGAGACCGAGACCTCGAAGCGGCCCTCGGCCTCCGCGGCGCGCGAGGCTGCCTTGAAGCAGTTGCCGCTCAGCGTGCCGGTGGCGCCGCTCGCCTTCTTCAGGTCCCAGCTCAGCGCGCTCCCCTCGAGCTGCACGGTGCAGCCCGCGGCATCGAGGCCGCGCACGCTGAAGCACTGTTTCTCGCCCGGCGCGATGCGCGCGCTCTCGGGCCTGAGCCGCAGCCGCGCGAGCGCACCGGGCACACACGCGCTCGGGGCCGGAGCGACGACGGGCGGCGGCGCCGGCTCCTCGATCACGCCGCCGCGCGACATGCGCTGCACGATGCGCACCTTCGCGACGCAGTGCGACTGCTTGAGCTGCCAGTCGTAGCTGCTCTCCTCGATCAGCTCGAGCTGCGCGTAGCGGTCGACGACGCTGGCGTTGATCGTGTACACGCCGCGCTCTTGCTTGGCGTCGCCGCTGGCGGTCTTGCACTCGCTGCGCCAGGTCCCGTCGGCAAAGCTCTTCTTGCCAGCCTTCACCGCGGGATTCGGGCTCCAGCAGCCGTCGCTCTTGAGCGCGCGGTCGGGGAACTTGAGCGTCAGCTGATCACCACGTGCCGTGACCTCGACCTTGGGCTTCGAGCTGTCCGTCGAGTTCTGGGGGCGCGGGCCGCAGTCTTCGCCCCAGGTCGTGACGTCGGCCTTGATCGTGCTGACGCCGGCGGTGTATTTGCCGCTCCAGTCGGTGGTCTGTGCTTGCGCGCTCGCGCAGAGCAAGAGCACCGGCAGCCACCACATCCTATGTGCGCGTCTGGTCAACGGCCGCCGAGCGTACCAAAAAACGAAGGGCGCGCCCCGTGAGGAGCACGCCCATCGTCCGAAAACTCAGCCGAAGATCAGGCGCGAGCCTTCTTCACGGCCTCGGTCAGCTCGGGCACGACCTTGAACAGGTCGGCGACGAGGAAGTAGTCCGCGACCTGTGCGATCGGGGCTTCCTTGTCCTTGTTGATGGCGACGATGTACTTGGAGCCCTTCATGCCGGCCAAGTGCTGGATCGCGCCGGAGATGCCGACCGCAACGTACAGCTTGGGCGCGACGACCTTGCCGGTCTGACCGACCTGCAGATCGTTGGGCACCATGCCGGCGTCACACGCCGCGCGCGAGGCGCCGAGCGCCGCGCCGAACGCGTCGACGAGCGGCTCGAGCACCGTCTTGAAGTTCTCGGCGCTCTTGAGAGCGCGACCACCGGAGACGACGATCGCCGCCTCCGCGAGGTCCGGACGCGAGCTCTTCACGCTCTCGATGCTCACGAACTCGATCTTGCCCGAGGTCGGATCCGCGACTGCCGCAAAGTCTTCGACC
>DASUME010000704.1:0-2601 GCA_036277895.1 Polyangiales bacterium | reverse complement strand
AACAGGGACAGCAGGAGCACGGTCGAACTCTTGATCATGATGAAGCTCCAGTCTTTGATCGGTCTCCATCGTTCAGTATCGAGCGCGCTCGATTCCGTGCATGCATCACCCCAAGAAATCCGTCGAGCTCGAGCCGACGGACGCAGAAGAGGCGCGAGCCTCGTGAGCTCGCGCCTCTCCGCTGCGTGACGAGTCGCTTACTGAATGCGCAGCTGGATGCCGATCGCTTCGCGCAGGCGGAAGTACTCTTGCGAGACGCTGAACAGGATCAGCTCCTTCACCTTCTCGTTCGGCGACAGATCATCCGGCCCCGCGCTCTCCAGCTGACCGAGCATCGAGATCGCCGACTCCAGGTCGTTGCTGACCAGGAAGCCCGCGCGGCAAGCGGTGAGCTCCACCGTCTGAATCCAGCGCTTGATGTCCGTGCGCATGCCGCGCTTCGCGAAGATCTTGCAGGCCTTCGCGACCTCCTCGGCCTGCTGCGGCTGCATCTTCTGCCGCAGCTGCGCCCAGACCTTCTCGGCCTCGGCGTTGCCTTCGCCCACCGAGCGCATCGCCACGATCAGCGCCTCGCGCAGCTCCTGCGCGCTGGGCAGCATCTTGCGGATGTAGTGCTCGGCGCGGTGGTACGCGAGATGGTGCGCGGTCACGAACTGCAGGTCCTTCGGCTTGTAGCCGCGAAGCAGCAGCATGCCGCAGTCGGTCGCCGGCTGCGCGGCGAGGATGCTCTTGAGCCCGTGCGGCTGATCGCCGCGCAGGAACAGGCGCGGACGAACGTCGGGCGACAGCACCTGCATCGAGAGCGCGAACGCCTGCGCGATCGAGGCCGTCTCCTTCGAGAAGTCGACCGGCTTCAGCTTGGCGAGGCCCGCGATCTTGTCGGTCACGCCGCCGTAGCGACTGTCGAACAGCGGACCGCACAGCGAGCGGAACACCATCGACACCTCGCGATCCTGATCCGGGTGGTACAGGTCCGCGAGCCAGTGCTGCGCCGTCAAGCGCGACGACGGGTTGCCCGACGCCGGCTTGTACTGCTCGTAGAAGTTGGCCTGATCCGTGTCCGCCTTCTTGAGCACGGCCAGCGTGCGCGCGACGCACCACGCCTTGTCGTACTCGCGCGCGTCGAAGTACAGCTTGTACAGCGCGTGGAACGACTCCGGCTGCTGCGGATCCTGGCGCAGCAAGTACTCGTACTCGCTGACCGCCTCGGCGAACTTGTCGGGCATACGCCCGTACAGCTCGGCCAAGATCTTGTGCTCGGTCGCGTCCTCGGGGCGTAGCTCGCTGGCGAGCTTGAACGCCTGCGCCGCAGCATCCGGCTGCTTGAGCCGGTCGCGATAGATGATGCCCAGGTTGTGCCACAGGTTGAACTGCAGCTCCTTGTCGGGCGTCGGCAGCGCCATCACGCGGTGCAACATCTTGCGGAACGCGCGCTCCAGGCCCTTCCAGTCCTTGAGCTGGTTGAGCAGCTTGTTGATCGCCTCGAACGGCTTGAGCTGCGTCGGGTCGGCGTCGAGCGCCTCGTTGAAGCGCGTCAGCGCACCCTCCACGTCCTTCAGCTCGTCGCGCAAGATCACGCCGACGGTGTAGGAGTACTTGGCCTTGCTGGTGGTGCGGGGATCGAGATCCGAGACGCGCTGGATGATGTCCGCCGTCTCCTTCCACTGCTTGGTCTCCTGGTAGAGCTGAAGCAGCTTGTGCAGCAGCACGTGGTTGTTCGGCTCGAGCACCAGCGCGTCGGCCAGGCTCTCGATCGCCTTCTGACGATTGTCGAGCTTGTCGCGCCAAAGATCGGCGATCTCCTGCAGCAGCGCCAGCCGCGCCGGACCGCGCGCGTTGTCGAGCAGCTGCTTCTTGTAGTGGATCACCTGATCCCAGTTGCCGTCTTCGCCATGCAGCGCAATCACGCGCTCCAGCGTCGGCCCGTGCCCCGGATCCTGCTCCAGGGCCTTGTCGTACATGTTGAGCGCCTTGCGCTTCTCGTTCTGCTCCAGCTTGATCGTGCCGAGCTGGTGGAACGCGCTCACGATCTCGTCGGGCGCGAGGTCGTCCTTGTGCTGCATCAACAGCACTTGATAGAACTTGCCCGCCTTCTCCCAGTCGCGCAGCGCGAAGTGCGCGCCCGCGAGGCCGGTGATCGTGGGCAAGTGCTGCGGATCCACCGTGTACGCCTGGCCGTAGGCCTTCACCGCGAGCACGTGGTCATCGAGCTTGCTGGCGGCCTCGCCGAGCAGGTAGGCGAGCCGCTGGTTCTCGTCCGGCGAGCGCTTGCCGCCCTGACGCACGAGCAGCTGCAAGAGCGGCAGCGCCTCGCGATAGCGCTCTTCCTTCGTGTAGTCGTCGACCAGCGCGAGCGCCGCGTCCTCGTTGGTGTCGTCGTGGCGCAGCGCCGCTTCGAACGCCGCGATCGACTTCTTGTGCTCGTCGAGCCGCTCTCGGTAGATCTGCCCGAGCTCCACGTTCAACTTCGTGAGGATGCGTCCGTTCTGCGTGTTCTGGATTTCGCGCTCCAGCGTGCGTGCCGCCGCGATCCAGTCGCCGCTGTCCACGTACACCGCGCGCATCGCCGACAGCGCCGGCAAATACGACGGATCCAGGTCG
>DASUME010000703.1:0-9667 GCA_036277895.1 Polyangiales bacterium | reverse complement strand
GGCCGGAAGCGGGCTGACGTTGTGCACCGGGACGAGTGAGGCGCCAAGCACGCGCGCCAGCTCCGCTGCGGCGCGTAGCACCGGGAATCCCACGTCTTCGAGGTCGGTGGCTGCCACCACGAGTGGGCTGGTCTCTGCTCGCCAGCGTGCGACCAGGACCGGGGTGTTGCTGAAGGTAGCGATCGATTCGACGCTCGAGTCGCGCAGGCGCTGGCTTGGGCTGACCACAATCAGAGCCGCTTCGAGCTGGAGCGCGCGCTCGCACGTGAGGTCCACGTAGTCGCCTCGCTGGACCTCGAGCTGGCTCTGCGGAAGGGCGTGGCCGAGCACGGTGTCGATCCAGGCGCTGGTGGCCGCGCGGAGCGCGAGCACCTCGTCGAGCGCCTGGGCGGCATCGCGGACCTCGAACTCCCGCAGGGCGGGGCTGAGCCCGGCGAAGTGGTGGATCACTCGTATGACCCGCAGGTCGGCTGCCATGGCCTCACAGAGCGCGTCTGCTCTCCTCAGGCTCTCGGTAGGAAACTCGTCCTCGCGCAAGGCGAGCACGACGACTGGCGTGCGATCGCGCGCGGGCCCCTGCGCAAGTTGATCGATCTCCAGGACACACACGCTTTCATTCTCTGTTGAGCTCATCGCTGCGACTCCTCGGTTGATGTGGATGCGCGCGTAGGCGTACGCAGCGCAAAGTCAGACGGATGGGGGTGAACGCGATGCCGAAGCGAAGCCGGGAGCGCTCTCCGTTCAGTAAACCTGCCACATCGCGCGCTGGAACCGAAGTACCTAATACAGACGCCGATGGTCGTTCCACTCGACACCAAACATCGAGCGTGGCCGCTCGATGTCAGTCTCGAAGCAGAGGAGCGCTGGATCGCTCGCGTCATCATGGTGCGGGGATCACTGCGTTGGTGCCGCGGCAAATGCGAGCGGGGCTGCACTGGGCGAGGTCGTCGAAGCCGCCGAACGGAGCGGCGCAGTCCATCGTACGCACGGCCTCGAAGCAGCTCTGGAGCGCGAGGGTGTCCGTGCTCTCGGTGCAGCTGAACTGCACCAAGCGGTCTCGCTGCTCCTCCAGCACGACGGTGAGACACTGCTCGGGGAGAATGTACTTGCCGCCCTGCCTGACGAAGCCGCAGCGCTCCTGCTGCTGGCAGCGCACTGTTGCCAGCGCGCGCGGGTTGTCGTGCTGTTGCATGGACTGACTCACGACATCTGGCCGCAATGCCAGCTCTCGCTGTAGCGGAGTGGCGGCGTCCATCAGCCGCTCGCCGGCCGTATCGCCGCCCCTTCCGAGGTGACTCATGCCCGCGTCGCTGCCTGGAACGCCCGCCGACAGGCCTGGCGACGCAGGCGGCAGCGGCTCGACGTCTTCACGCGTCGTCGCTCGATGAGCGCACGCCAGCACGTTCGACCCGAGCACGAGTGAGAGCAGAGCGGAGCGGAAGGTGTCGCGGCTGGTCATGATCGCGGCCCTGCACCGGACGTGCCGCGCACCTCTTGCTCCTACACGCGCAATCTACGAGGCGATCGTCGGCGTGCAGCGCATCACGCTTCGCGGTTGCGCCGAACTCTCGGCATGGCTCCGAGTAGGCTCGGAGCAATTCCGATCTCTCCCGCCGTGAGGGAGAGGCGGGAGCTACTGCCGCGTGCTCGACGTCGTTGCCGCCCGCATGACTCGCTCGACGTCACCTTGCGCGATGGGATGGTGCCGCTGCCGGCAGCGTGACCAACGTGCTCGCCAGCGCCACGGCGAATCTCGCGCGAGCTGGAGCGTCGAGGCGCTGCAGTGAGGCTCGACGCGGGAGCTGCTCGAGCAACCCAGCCGAAGTCGAGGCCGCTCACTCCCTCATTGGAGCCGGCGGCGGCGACGCGTACTTTCTGTGCTCGAGGCTGGGCGCGAACAGCAGCTCTCGCAGCGCGACTCGCGGGTCGATCACCTCGGCATTCTGGAACAAGCCAAAGTGCAGATGCGGGTCGGACTCGCGGATGCCCGTGCGTCCCACGTAGCCTATCAGCTGGCCCCGCGTGACCTTCTCACCGGCTTGGACGACGTAGCTCGCCAGGTGCGCATAGATGCTTCGGTAGCCGCTCTCGTGCGAGAGCTCCACGAACAGCCCACGCGCACCGAATGTCTCGTTCCGCACCAGCACCGCCCGCGGCGGCGCGATGTCGACCAGCGAGCCATCGCGCAGGTTGGCGCCCGCCCGCAGTACCTCGCCGTCTGCGGCCGCTCGCACCGGCTCGCCGACGCGCGACAGGAAGTCCACACCAGCGTGCGCACGCCGTCCAGCGTCGCGCGGCTCGCCCAGCCCGCTGGTGACGATCCGTGGTCCGCCATCGAGTGGACTCGAGAGCGTGAGGGGACCAACTGTCACCAGGGGCAGCGGGCCTGGTTGGTTTCGGTAATACGCGAGCAGACGACGGCGCGCCGTGAGGATCGCGTCCTCGGGCGCCACGCCGCGTACGCGGTCCCCCCAGATGAAGTGCGAGACCGGGTGACGATGGGGAAGGGAGCCGCACATGGCATCGAGCTGCGCGCACCGATCTTCATACATGCGCAGCAGCGCGGCGGCGACGTGCAGGTTGAGCGACGGATCGAGCAGCGCCTGGAGCACATCAGGCGGGTGACGAGCGAGCCCGAGCTGCCGTGCGTGCGCTGGGTCGTCGTCCGCCGCCGCGCTGCGCAGCGCTGCCTCGTAGAGCTGCGCGGGCAGCAGACCTGGATTGAGCCTGGTGAGGCCCACACCCCAGCTGTCCCCGAGCCTCGGGTCGCAGCCACTCTGCTGGTACATCAGCGCGGCGAGCAACATCGCGTCGACGTCGAAGCGCTCCGCGGCGCGGACGATCTCCCGCGCCAGCTCGTGCCGCAGCTCTTCACCCGCCGTCGGCGGACAAAGCTGTTCGAGCGCAGCTGCCAGGTGCTCCGGATCCAAGGCCATGTGCATGATCGGTTCGCTCGGCCAGCGCGATGGCTCCAGGAGCGTGTGCTGCTCGGAGCGCAGTGCGAGCCAGCGCAGCTCGCTGGCTCCAAGCGCCGCGCCGCCATCCGCACCGTCCGACCTCTCCGCGAGCTGAACGCCAGTACGCTGCTGACAGCGCAAGGGTGTGGGCGGCAGCTCGAGGAGCGGCGTGCTCACGGTCTCAGTCGCATCGAACTGCGCGCTCGCGCTCGCGGCGCATGAACAGGCGACGATGCAGATGGCGCCGAGGTGACGGCTGAAATTCCTCATGTCGCTCCTCCGTGGCGTATCCGTGCGCGGCGCATCACATGCTTACGCTAGCGTCACACGAGCGCGCTGCACGGTCCGAACTTGCGAAAGCGCGTCGATCCGGACTGGCTCCGAGTGGACCTGGAACGAGTCCGAGTCTCGATGCGTAGCGTGCGCTGCAGCGCTCGCTACGCGGGCTGGCCTGGTGTTTGCTGCCCTCGCTGGAGTGAGGCCTGCGGCCGAGGGAGTCCTGTGATGCGATTGCGCCATTTGCTGCTGGCGGTCGTGGCGACGATCGCCACCATCGAGCTCGGCTATCTTGTGTATGCGAACCTCCAGCTCGAGAGCGCGTTCGACGAGTTCGCAGGCGCCGCGGACGTTCGCGTCGACTACGACCAGGCCTACACCAAGTACCCCGGCGACGCCCAGCTGCGCGGGTTGCGCATCGCGAGTCGTGAGTCCGATTCCTGGTCGCTCTACCTCGATCGCGCGGAGCTGAGCTTGTACCCAACGCTGCCCAGCATGCACTGGTCGGGGGTGCTGATCGTACCGAGTCAGATCGCCCACCTGCAGCTGGGTACTCGCGTGCTTCCGCTGCGCGTGCGCGGCGACCTCCGCCTACGCGATCTACGCGGCCGTCAGGGGTCGAGCGACGGTGGCCATCTCCATCTGCGCAGCGTCGATGGCGAGCGAGGGAAGGCGGCAGAGGCGCTCACCGCCGACCTCACCATCACCGAGGCCGAGCTCTCGCGCACGACGCCGCTGCGCGTTCGCGGCGAGATCATCGCGCGCGGCGACGATGCGCAGCTGCTCTGGAGTGCCTGGGAGTCGGAGCGCGTCCACGGACTGACGGCATTCGCGGGCGAGCCGTGGACCATGTTCGCGCACTTGAGCGTCGACCCCGGCCTGCTCGCTCTCGAAGGGATCTATGTGAGGGCGGTAGAGGGATCGGTACGCGGTCGGTATCGCTACGATGGCCAGCAGCATGGTCGCTTTCTGGTCGTGCCGCTCGCCGGCGACGAGCTTGACCTCGAGCTCCGTGATGGTGCCTTGTTCCGCGAGAGGCCGCCTGGCGGTGTGCGCTGGCTCGAGCCGAGCCGCAGCACGCAGCGCGTCCCGAGACGTCAGGGCTGCGCGAACGCCTCCTGCGCGGCCTCTGTCGTTCTGGCCGACCAGTGATGTCGGTTTGGCGTACGTAGGCGAGGATCTCGCCGGCTCAAGCTCGGCGGGGTACAGAGCGACCCGATGTCGAGCTTGCGGAGAGCCACCCGCCCCCTCACTTGGTTACGCGACCAGGTCGATGCAGAAGAGAGACGCTTGCTCGTGCAGGCGCTGGTCGTGGGCGTGGTGGTGTGGGCATTCGTGGCCGTGCTCAAGTGGGCCGTGCACGTAGGGCTGTCGTGGACCATGGCGCTGCTCGAACGCGCCGACACGGTGCTGGCTGTGCTCGTTCCGCTGCTGCTCGGTGCTGGCTGCGTCGCGGCTCTCTCGCGCTATCGCAGCGCCACCGTTCACTACCGCGACGGGGAAGAGCGCCTGCACACCCTGAACGCCGTCGAGGGAGACGGCCTCGAGCGCGCGATCGCGCTGTACTTCGCGTCCGAGCCCACCTTCGAGCGTGCGTTGCTCGGCAACCAAGGGCTGGCAGCGCGCTGGCGCCTGCCTACGTTCTCGCTCGCTGTGCGTAAGATGCTCGCGAGCTGGTGCACGCTCTGCTCGGGCGGGGCGGGGGGCCTCGAGGCGAGCGTGACGCTGGTCGGCGAGAGCACGGCGGCCGGCCTCTTCAAGCCGCGCTCCCTCTCGGGCATTCTGCCGGCCTCGCCCGAGGGCAAGACGCGGGTACGACTCGGCCCGCTGCAGCGCGGCATCGACTGGTGGCGCGGCGGCACATCCGATGATCTGCAAGCGGCGCAGTTGTGCGGCATCGCAGCGGCGATCGCGACCTTGCTCGGCACGCCGTTCGCGGCCGCCTTCTTCGCGATCGAGGTCATCTACCGGCGTAGGCCGATCATCGATCGCTTGATCTACGCGCTGGTCTCCGCGCTGATCGCGTTCTTCCTCAACCACCTGGTCACGGGCGCGCACTCGCCCTTCCCGTACGTGCCGAGCTCGCCGCCGCTGTACGTGGGCCGGTACTACCTGGCGTTGTCAGCCCTGGCGATCACCATGGGTGTGCTCTCGTCGGGCTTCCGCGCCTTGCGCGGCTGGGCGGATCACGCGTTCCACACGAGTTTTTCGCCTGTGCAGCGTCACCTGGCCGGGGCGCTGGGCGCCGGGTTGCTGGCGATCGTCGCGGTCTCCCTGCTCGCTTGGCTGGGCTGGAAGATGCCCGCCGGTGCCAGCGGCACGCGCGCGCTGTGGCTGGTGCTGGGGCCGGGCGAGAACATCATCGACTGGTCGCTCGACGGACAGATCGGGCTCGGCGTCGCGCTGATCTCGCTGGCGGCGCGCTTCGCAGCAACCGTCTGCACGATCGCGTCGGGAGGTTCGGCCGGGCTGTTGTTCCCCACTCTGACATTCGGCTGCCTGACCGCCTCGGCCTGGGCAGCGCTGTTCGACTTCGACGCAGCGTTGCTGGTGGTGCCCGCGATGACGGCCAGCTTGGCCAGCGTCGCCAACGTGCCGCTCGCGGCCATCATGCTGGTCGTGGAGGGCTTCGGCGCGCAGTGGACCGTACCCTCGATGTTCGTGCTGGTCCTGGCGTCCGTGTTCGCGCATCGCAACTCCATCTATCGCGCGCAGCGAGAGAGCTTCGATCGCGGCCAGATCTTGCCTGGCGTGAGCGTGCGCCGCATCCGTGTGCCAACCGCATGGGCGGGCATGGACCTGCGCTCGCTCGGCGTCCGCGAGCGCTACAGCTTGACCGTGATCGGCATGGTGGACCGGCGCGAGCAGAGCGATGGCACCCTGGACGAGCGCATCGTGCTCAACCCCCCGCCGACCCAGGCACTGTCGCGCGGCGACATGTTGATCGTGCTCGGCGAAGATGAGCGCATCGATCGCTTCGCTGCGGAGAGCGACGAGGAGAACAGCCGGCGCGTGGCTGGTCGAGAGTGATCCGCCGCGCTTTGCTCCTGGTGCAGACCGGCAACGACGCGAGCCCATCGGCTTGTTCACTCAACCGACAACGATGGTGGGTATTTCCTCATGGACGACGCGCCGTCGTGCCGCGATAGTGGTCCTCCGAGTTCGCGAACCACGGCGTCATGGCCCTCGCCTGTGACGAGCTTCGCGCGACGGCAGGCGCCGTCGTGAGCTGCCTGCCCGTAGCCGTGTTGCGCGTGTGATCGCCAGTCCAATGTCCACAAGAACGTCCGCACCGTGCCGCTCGCCCTTCCGCGCGCCTCTTCTCCGAACGCCCGTCCTGCGCGACGCCGCGCGTATCTCGGAGCTGGCGAGCAGGCTTCACGAGCTGGATCGTTATGCCGGGTACCTCTATCTGCTGCTGTGCGATCACTTCCGCGAGAGCTGCGCGATCGCGGAGGACGGAGGGGAGTTGGTGGGCTTCGTGACCGGGTACCGCAAGCCCGCACAGCCCGACACGTTGTTCATCTGGCAGGTGGGAACCGCGCCGTCTGCGCGCGGTCGCGGGGTGGCAGGGGCCCTGCTGGAGCAGGTGCTGAGGCAGCAGCCTGACGTTCGTTACCTCGAGACCACCGTGACTGCAGACAATCAGGCGTCTCGCCGCCTGTTCGCAGGCCTGGCTCGCCGACACGGCGTCCCGCTGTGCGAGCTGACCGGGTACGGAGCCGAGCTGTTCGCGTTGTCGCACCAAGCGGAGCCGTTGCTCCGGCTGGGTGCCTTTGCCAGGAGGATATCTTGAAGGGTGAGGTCTTCAGCAGACTCGAGTCGGAGGTGCGCGGCTACTGTCGTAACTTCCCGGTGGTGTTCGACCGCGCCGAGGGACCTCGCCTCTACGCGGAGTCTGGACGCGCTTACATCGACTTCTTCGCGGGCGCGGGCGCGCTCAACTACGGGCACAACCCACGTCCGATGCGTGATGCCCTGATCGCGTACCTGGAGCGCGGTGCCGTCACGCACAGCCTGGACATGATGACCGTCGCAAAGCGCGAGTTCCTGAGCCGCTTCGAACAGGTCATCCTTCGTAAGCGCTCGCTCGAGTACAAGGTGCAATTTCCCGGACCTACGGGCACCAACGCGGTAGAGGCAGCGCTCAAGCTGGCGCGCAAGGTGACCGGACGCCGCGACGTCGTGTCCTTCACGAACGCGTTTCACGGCATGACGCTCGGCGCGCTGGCCGTCACTGGCAACGCCTTCAAGCGCCAGGGAGCGGGTGTCCCGCTGAACCATACCGTCGTGATGCCGTACGACTCGGCGAACGGCATCGACTCTCTCGCGCTGCTCGAGTCGTTGCTCGAGAACAGCAGCAGTGGCGTCGACCTGCCGGCTGCGGTCATCCTGGAGACCGTGCAGGCCGAGGGCGGTATCCATGTCGCGCGCACGAGCTGGCTCCGCAAGCTGGCCGAGCTCTGCCAGCGCCACGGCATGGTGCTCATCGTCGACGACATCCAGGTGGGCTGTGGGCGCACGGGGTCGTTCTTCAGCTTCGAGAGCGCGGGCATCGAGCCCGACATGATCTGCCTGTCCAAGTCGCTCAGCGGCTACGGCCTGCCGCTCGCGGTGACGCTGGTACGCCCCTCGCTCGATCGATGGGCGCCCGGCGAGCACAATGGCACCTTTCGCGGGCACAACCCGGCGTTCGTCACCGCGACGGTCGCGCTCGACCACTGGACCGACGACAGCTTGCAGCGTTCGGTCGAGGCGCACGGTGAGCACATTGCGGCCGAGCTCGCATCGCTGCGCGAGCGCGTGCCTGGCTTCACGATCGAGCAGCGCGGGCGCGGCATGATCCGTGGACTCGTCTTCAAGGGAGACGGAGTCGCCGCGAAGGTTGCGCGCGCCGCGTTCGAGCACGGGCTGATCGTGGAGACGGCGGGTCCGCGCGACGAGGTGCTCAAGATCATGCCCCCGCTCACGATCGACCGGGCAACGCTCGACGAGGGCCTCGGCATGCTGCGCCAGGCCACCCTCGACGTGTGCGTGTCGGATCGAGCGATCGAGGCCGCGGAATGATCATTCGTACGCTCACCGAGATCGAGGGCACACCGAGCCACGTGCATGCCGAGACCTGGCACAGCCGGCGGCTCCTGCTGCGCAGTGATCAGCTGGGCTTCTCGCTGCACGACACGGTGCTGTACGCGGGCAGCGAGACACGCATGTGGTACCGCCACCACGTCGAAGCCGTGTACGTGATCGCTGGCGATGGCGAGCTGGTCGACCTCGACAGCGGCATCGTCCATCCGCTCGCGCCGTTCACGCTGTACGCGCTCGATCGCCACGACCGTCACATCGTGCGCGCGCGCACCGACATCCGCTGCGTATGCGTGTTCAACCCTCCACTCACCGGCGCCGAAGTGCACGGTCCAGACGGCGCCTATCCTCCGTCTCCAGTCCAAGAGTCCAAGTAATGAGTGCGACACCCGACCTCTATCCTTCGCGCAATGGCAGCCAGGGCGGCGTCTTGCCGCGGCAGGACCCGGTGATTGCCGACCCTCACGCACCGGGCCCGCTCACGCCGCCACAGCTGCTGCGCTACCAGCAAGATGGCTACCTGCAGTGCCAGGGCATGTTCACGCCGGAGGAGGTCGCGCTCGTGCAGGGCGCGGTCGCTGGCTTGTGCGCGGCCGAGCACGTTCTTGCCAAGCCCGAGACGATCCTCGAGCCGAGCGGCAAGGCCGTGCGCTCGATCTTCGCGGCGCACGCCTTCGAACCGCAGCTCGCGCGGCTGGTGCGCGATCCTCGCCTGCTCGGCGTCGCGCGCCAGATCCTGGGCAGCGAGGTGTACATTCACCAGTGCCGGATCAACTACAAACCCGCGTTTCGTGGCAAGGAATTCTACTGGCACTCGGACTTCGAGACCTGGCACGTGGAGGACGGCCTGCCTCGCATGCGCGCGCTCACGGTCGCGATCAACCTGACCGAGAACAGCGAGTTCAACGGGCCTTTGATGGTGATCCCGGGCTCACATCGTCAGTACGTAAGCTGTGCCGGCGAGACGCCCGAGAACCACGTCCGCGACTCGCTGCGTCGACAACAGTACGGCACGCCCGAGCACGCGCAGATCAGCGCGTTGGTTCACGAAAGCGGCATCGCCGCGCCCAAGGGGCCCGCCGGCTCGCTGGTGATCTTCGACTGCAACTTGATGCATGGCTCCGGCGCCAACATCACGCCCCATGCACGCTGCAACCTCTTCGTCGTCTACAACAGTATGCAGAACGTTCCACAGCAACCCTACTCGGGACAGCCCCCTCGGCCCGACTACATCGCGAGCCGCCAGCCGGAGCCTCTGCTCAGCACCTGACTATTCGGCGCTGCAACGTGCGACCGCGTGGTCCAGCGTCTGAAGCAGCACGCGGCCCTCGTCGCCAGCGAGCGCCAAG
>DASUME010000702.1:0-4999 GCA_036277895.1 Polyangiales bacterium | reverse complement strand
TCGAGGTCTGGTACCAGGGCCGGCGCGTCGAGATCGCACGCCGCGTCGACGTGCTCGCCAACTGCTTCGTCAAGCGCAACGCTACCACGCGCGCCATCCAGTTTCCGAAAGCATCGGCCGACTACGAGGTGCCCGAGGGGCTGTCCATGCGCGAGCTGGTCGACCCTTCCTATGACGTCGACGACGAGAGCATCTTCTGATGTACCGCAAACACTTCGGGCTTACGCGCCATCCCTACGACAAAGATCTCGCGGCCGACGACCTCTTCCCGTCCGCCTCGCTGCTCGAGCTGAACGCGCGGCTCAAGCACCTGGTCGACATGCGCGGCATCGGCCTCGTCACCGGCGACAGCGGCTCCGGCAAAACGACCACGTGCAGGCACATGGTCGCAGGCCTGCACAGCGGACTCTACCGGGTGCTGTACGTGTCGATGACGACCGGCAACGTGATGGACCTGTACAAGTCCATCGCGTGGGAGCTCGGCCTTCCCACCGAGCGCAACCGCGCCGCACTCTTCAAGCAGATCCGCGCCGAGGTCTCGCGCTTGTGCGCCGAGAACCGGCTGCGCCCCGTGCTGATCGTCGATGAGGCGCACCACCTCCGGACGGATCTCCTTGAGGACCTACGGCTGCTCACCAACTACGCCATGGACTCCGAAAACCGGCTGACCGTCGTGCTGGTCGGCCATCCCGAGCTGCGCCGGCGTATGGGCATGGCCGCGCTCGATGCGCTGGCGCAACGCATCGTCGTGCGCGCCAACGTGCGCGGCATCGCGCGCGACGAGATGAGCGCCTACCTCACGCATCGCCTGAAGCTTGCCGGCTCCGAACTGCCGCTCTTCGAGCCGCCGACGGTCGAGGCGATCTTCCAAGCCTCGAGCGGACTGCCGCGCAAGGCCAACAACCTCGCGCACCACTCGCTCTTCGCCGCCGCCATCGCCAAGGCCAAGACCGTCACCACCGAGCACGTCGCAGCCGCACTTCAAGAAGTCTCCTGACGCCCAACCACTCAAGAGGCCGGGTCGCTGCGCTCACGCGCCGCCGCCCGGGCCTCTCGCTTTCCGTCACCGCTCATCCCCGCGGAAAGCGGCGGCGCAATCCGAGAGGATCACCCCGTGGCATCACGACAGAGCGCGGAGATCAAGCGGTGGGATTGCGCGAGAGACAACACCTCCGTCGACTTGCGCTGTCCGTACGGTCAGCGCGCAAAGCCGCGAACCTATCCCAAGTGGAGCTCGCCAAGAAGCTCGGCACCACCCAGGCGGGGGTTGCACGGCTCGAGAGCGGCCGGGCCCGGCCCAACGTCGCCACGTTGCTACGCATCGCTGCCGAGACCGGTCACCTGCTGAAGATGCAGCTGCATCGTCCCGCTTCCCCGTCGGCCGATCGCTGAGCTAAGACGACTCGAGGGCGGGGCGGCGGCCCCGATGGGCGTAAGCCCAAGCTGCATCACACACGCGCCGGAGCGCGCTTCTCGGTCACGCACGGCATCGCGATCAGGCGGCAGACCCGAGTACCTCAGCGGCCAAGTCCGCGATCGACTGCGCGGCCCAGCCGCTTCGTTTCAAGGAAGGTCTGCGCGTCGACCTGTGCTCTGAAGTCATCCACCGCACGCCAATCGGAGTGAAGCCTGACGAACGCAGCTTCGCGCATCGGCCGCACCTGCTCAAGTTCTGCCGCCGCGGCCCCCCGCGCCTCCATCGTCGTCCACACGCGATGCCAACCGAGAGCAAGCTCGGCTTTCTCGCTGGGCGCGAAGACGCGCGTGCGGATCTCGTGCAGCGTGTCGACTCCTTTCGGCGCCGCTTGCCAGACGCCGTCCGCTTGCCGATTGGCGTACAAAAGCACGTTCCCGCGCGCGTACAGGCGCACCGCGTCGGCGAGGCGCTCGCGCTCGATCCGCGCGAGCGATGCCGGCAGCCCCTCGTACGCGGCTTGGTGCGCGCGCGGCGTCGTGAAGCGAGCATGCCCGCGGTCTGCGAGGAACTGCTCGTAGCGCTGACGGATGCCGAGCTCAGAGAACTCCGCGCGTACCGCCAACACCCGCGCCTGCACTTTGTAGCCCGCTGATCGCAAGTCTATGAATGTCTGCGCGACCTTGTCCGGCAGGCGCATGGTCCCCTCGATGACAACGTCGAACTTCTGTTCCCGCGCGTAGGCGATCAGCTTCTCGACCCATCGTCCCGAGTCGCGATCGGTGTAGAACGCCGCCGTCTTGTCGTCGCGCCCCAGCAGCTCCGCGTAACGCGGATGGTATGCGCGCAGGTCGTCTCCGACGATGCTTAGCGCGCCCCCGCGGGGCAGCAGCTCCTGCTCCGCGGCTCCCTGCATCGCGGACTTGCCCGCGCCAGGCTGTCCGCCGAGCACGATGGCCCGCGGACGTGCGTGCACCGCGATGCCTGCGGTCAGCTCGGGGACGAGCTCCTCGCGGAAGATCCGTTCGTGCTCCGCGCCAGAGAGGAGGTGCTGCTCGGGATCGAGCGCGCTCGAACGCGTCACGGTGTGGCGCTGCGCTCGATGGCTTCGAGTCGGCGAACCTCCGGTCCGTACTGCTTCCGGATTCCATCAACCGTCTCGAGGTCCGTGACCGAAAGGCCGCGCAGCTTTCGCGCGAGCTCCGCGCGCTCCTGCTGCCAGCGTGCAATCTGGTCGAGGTCGACCGTCGCCTTCGCGCGCTCTCGCCCCATCCAGAGCGATCGGAACCCCATCAGCGACGTGATGATCTCGCGCGCGGACTCGTATCGCACGCACTCGTCATGGGTCCATGCAGGATGCTCGCTCACACCGTTGATCATAGCACGCGTGCGAAGCGTCGCGACCGTCGTCACACCGGCCGACGCTGCGAAGAAACGAGCTGCGACCCGGACTCATGATCGTGCCGCGACGCGCCCTCAAGATGTCTTCGCGCGCTAGCCGCCCTGACCTATCTCGCCCCTTAGGAGGCGGCGTCCTCTCCGCCAGCGCGAAGCGCTACGTCGAAAAACATTTGGTTCGTTCGCAACCTCGCAACCCGTCGCGCCGATATCCAGGCGCGACCCACAGAGCCCCCCGTTGCCACCAACGCACCGTTCCACGCGTGCGAACGGAACTCGTGCGTCCGCATCCCCCTCACACAAGGAACGTGCAGATGCCTTCGCCAATGAACGTATTTCGAACAGCGTCACTGCTCGCCGTCTTCACGACAGCCGCTTGCGGCGTAGAGCCCGAAGATCCCGACGCGTCCGAGGACGAGCTCTCCGAGACGGAGACACCTGACGTCCTGCAGGCCGCTGTGAAGTGCGACCCGAAGCGGCCGCTCAGTTGCAACCCGCAGCGCGTCACCCCGGAGCAAGACAGGATCTGGAACAAGATCGCGTCGCTGCCCGCCGACGTGCAGTCGGCCTACTACGCGACACCGCTCACCTCCTACTATCTTACGCCAGACGGCAACGCCATCTACCAGTGGTACGAGGGCAGCCGCGGACGCGGGACGATCTACGAAGTGAATGACACCTCGCCGTTTACGGCGGCGTGCCCGGCAAGCAGTGGCATTTACGCGATCTACGGCGCCATCCTTGATGAGTGGGAGCGCGGTGGCTACGAGCGCGGGCTCGGCTATCCCAGGAGCGAAAGGTTCAGCGTGACGGGCGGTCGTCAATCGTTTCGCTGCACCAGCTCGGGCGGCCCGTCTGTCGCAAACCAAGGTCTCGTGAAGGAAGTCGTCGTGATTCAAGACGACAGGGCCAACGGGCAAGGATCCGTGCAGCGGGATCGCTACTACATGGTGGGAAGAGATCCAGGCTCAACCTCGTCAGGACCGCAGCAGTGCCGCTACGTCGACTCTTATACCTGCCCCACGTACAACCCGAGCCCAACCTGGATCGAGCCGGTGTACGACACGGCCACGCCGATCAGACAGTTTTTGTGGTGCGGATCAGGGGACCCCTACGCGGGCGCCTGCCCCGAGGGCCTCAAGCCCTAGAGCCGCCGCCAGCAACGACGCGCGTTTCATCAGCGTGTTGCGCGTGTCCTGAACCGAACGTCGCACCCGTCGAGGCACCACGCCGCCGAGGCCGCTCTCTGGCGGGACATCGTCGCGCGCTCTTCGGCGCGAAAGGAGCGCGAGAAGAGAACACGAGCCTACGGGACCGCGCACGACCTGCGACGAGAAGCCCGTCACGCACGATCGTCGATCGAACACGAGCTCACCGCCGCGGATAGTGGACACAGGGCACCACGCGCCACGCGCGGAACTGAATCGGGCAGAACGCCCTTGCGGAGGAGTCTGAATCCTGAGGCAACGTGCTCGGCATCAAGCCCTCCGCTCCCTGCAGGATCCTTCCCGCTTCGCGGGCCCCTTCCTTCAGTCGCTCCACGCTGGACGCCTGCGCGCGCCGCTCTCGAGAGGGCTGGGTAGGTCGGCAAGGGCGAAGACAGCCCGGAAGGAAACCCGAGAATGCCGCAACTCGAATTGTTCGCATCGGAGCCGCTCACCCCTGTTGTTTGCGCGAGCAGCACACCCGAGAAAGCCGACCCGCAGTTCTATACAGGTCTCCCCGAGCGTGCAGGCATGGCGACCTACGTGCACATCATCCGCGGCGACGACGACCCGGAACGGGGCCCCCGCAACGGCCAGACGCTTCGCTGGCGGCGCATCGCCGATCATCCTCCTGCCGCCTGGCTCGATCGCATCGTGCAACACCTCTCAGACGGGGTTCCGCGCACCTTCAACCGCATCATGGTGGAGCTGGCGGACTTCACCGCCGACGTGGCGGCCGGCACGCACGCAGACAAGGGCCTGTGGCTCGGCGTCGCGCAGAAGCGCCTGGCCCTCACGCTCGAGGCTCCGATCCTCTTCACGGCGATCGACGACGAGGCGGTGCAGCCATGAACCGCGGCACCCAGGTCGCGCTGCGGTCGGAATGGGCGGAGGCCGACGCGGCTCTGGCAGCGCTCGGAAACGGCGCATGTTGATCGACGTGTGCCAGCGGTGGAAGCTGCAGCGCGCATGGTACAGGCCC
>DASUME010000701.1:0-7980 GCA_036277895.1 Polyangiales bacterium | reverse complement strand
CGTCGCGCACGAACAGCCCCGCCTGCTCGGACCACGCGTAGACGCGCGACCCGGCGACCGCCACGCCG
Source organism: Polyangiales bacterium (assembly GCA_036277895.1). Classification (GTDB taxonomy): domain Bacteria; phylum Myxococcota_A; class Polyangia; order Polyangiales; family DASUME01; genus DASUME01. The sequence goes on along the minus strand of DASUME010000701.1, from coordinate 7,912 downwards.
TCGAACGCGAGCCCCTGCGAGCGCGCGATTACCTCGGGCGGCTCCAGCTCGCACTGCCGCCGCGTCGGCGCCGCGCACGACGCGAGTACCCACAGCGCGAGCAGCCTACAGCGCGCCACGCTGTTCGAGCAGGCTCTCGATCGACGGCCGGCGCGTGACCAGCTCGGGCGGATCCTTCACGGGCATGAAGCGCCCATCGGCGCCCTCGCGCGACACACCGAGCATCTGCGTGGGCAAGAACTTGGTTAGCTCGTGGCAGAGGCGCTCGAACTGCACGACCTTCTTGCCCTCGACTTCCTTGGTGACCGCGAACCAGCTGAGCGGGAAGTCGCGGTCGATCGCCTCGACGTCGAAGATCAGGGTGTTGGTGTTGAAGACCGGGATCTGGTCCTGGTCGAACTCGGCGGGGAAGCGGAAGCCCTCCACGATCTGCAGCGTGCCGTCGACGCGCGCCGGCGCACCGCCCTTGTCGCCCTTGGCCTTGTCCGCGACCTCCACCGTGATCGGCTTGCCGGAGTCGAGGTGCGCGCCGATGATCGCGGGGTCGAGCGTGGCGGCCAGGTTGTCGACGTTGGACACGTAGATCTGGGTCACGCCCTGCTCGCGCAGCCTGGTCAGCGTACCAGAGCGGCGCAGCGCGAACGCGAGATCGCCGTGGCCGGGCGCGTAGGGAGAGACCTCCCCCTTGCTGTCGCGAAACAACCCCCCGTCGCGCTCCAGCCGCAGCGAGATGAACTGCGAGAACGTCTCGACCGGCGACTCGGCCGTGCTGACGGCGCGCGCCATACGCGTGACGTCCGCGTCGGTGGCGAAGCTGGTCATCAGGTACGTGCCGACGCGACCCTGCGCCCGCGCCGCGCTGGCGCGGATGTCCGCGAGCTTGAGATCGAGGAAGGTCTTCCCACGCGAGACCTCCACGGCCGCTTTCACCACACCGCCAAAGCGCGTGGCCATGCCGCCCGCGAGCACCACGGCCGCGATCTTCCCCGCCCGGATCGCCTGCTCCCCGCGCGCCGCCAGCTCCCTGCGAGCGCTCGAGCCCAGCTCCGGGAGCTGCCGGACGTCGCCGGCCGCGGGCGGCTCGACCGTGCCACGCAGCTTGTTGCCGGCGTCGTACGGGCTCCCGCCCGCGAGATCCGCCGCGAGCTTGCTGCGCAGCGTGTCGAACGTCTGGCGATCGAAGCCGTAGCGCGTCAGGAGCGAAACGGTGGCAGGACCCAACGACAAGTCTTCGAAAGCGCCCTCGTTCATGCGTGCTCCCTCCCGTGACTACGCCGCGAGTGTAGCAGCGCGGCGCGATGGTAAAGTGATTGCGTGCAGTTCGACCAATCGAAGCGAGCCAGCGTGCATGCAGACGTGTTTCCGGTGGCACTCGCCCTGCGCGGTCGCTCGGTGCTGGTCCTAGGTGGTTCCGAGGAGGCGGTCGCGAAAGTCCCGAAGCTGCTCGAGGCGGGGGCGCGGGTCACCTTGGTGGCGCCCGCGGTCGACCCCGGCCTCGCGCGCCTGGCCCGCTCGCGCGTACTGGACTGGTATGCGCGCGACTTCTTGGACCACGACGTGCAAGGAGCCCACCTCGTGATGCTCACCGACCAGGATCCGGGGCTCGCCAGGCGGCTGCGCGGCCTGGGCGGCAAGTTCTGGCTGTGCGCCATCGATCAGCCCGAGTTTTCCGATGTCTACCTGGTCTCGACTGTGCGCTCTGGCCCACTCATGGTCTCGATCTCCAGCGGCGGCTCGGCCCCGCTGTTGGCGCGCCGCATCCGTGAGAGCCTGGAGCGCGCCTTCGATTCGCGGTTCGGTGAGTTCGCCCGCAAGTTTGCGGCGTTGCGTGCGTCGGTCCGCGAGATGCCCCGGCCCGAGCGGACGGCGCGGCTGGCGCGTGCGCTTGACGGGTTCGCTATGGATGTGCACGTGCGCTACCCTGCCCAGGACGGTCTGGGCGCGGAAGACCCATCCACGGACGTGCGCGAGCGTGATGCCAAACCTACCTCGCGCGACTGAGACCTCGAGGCGAGAGCGGTGCGCGACGTAGGCGGTCCACAGCGGGGCGAAGAGCCCGGAACCCGCGGCAACCAAAGGCCGTCCGGGCTGCGCGCCGTGCTCGACACGCTGCGCAGCATTCCCGAGCGCATGCGCCGCCCCGAGTCGCTGCTGCTGGTGATGGCGATCATGGCCTCGATCGGCATGCACATGCCCCCGTACCTCGGGCTGGGCGCGCTCGCCGACTACTTCGAGGAGCAGGAAAAGCAGCACAAGAAGGAAGAGCTGCCGCCGGTCGACATCGACGTGGTGACCCAGCCGCAGCCGGAGCAGGTGAAGCCGCCCGAGCCACCGGCGCCGGCGGCCAAGGCGCCCAAGCCCAAGCCGAAGCCCAAGAAGAAGGAAGAAGAGAAGAAGCAGAAGCAGGAGCTGGCGAAGAAGGAGCAGGAAAAGCCGCAGCCCACCGAGCCGCAGAAGCCGGAGAACCAGCCGCCGCCGCCCGCCGATCGCAAGCAGAGCATCACGCAGAAGAGCGCCGATCCCAACGTGGAGCCGCCGCCCGACGCGCGCTTCCTGGCCGAGGAGAGCCAGCGTGTGCAGGAGGAGTCGATCGCGTCGATCACCAGCGAGACGCGCGATGATCCCAAGCCCAAGGCCGCCGCACCGATGTCGGCCGAGGCCGAGCGCGCGGGCGACAGTCGCCAGGACGAGAAGGGCGCGCAGAAGGGCGCCGAGCAGGAGCAACCGCAGCAGGTCGCGTCGAGGCAGCGTCAGCCGCAGACGGAGCGGCCCGAGGGCCAACCCACACCCGATCCGTCGCAGACGCCGCGCACGCCGGCGCCGGCTCCCAAGGCCGAGGCGCCCCAGGAGCAGGTGATCCGCGACCCGCTCGGCACGTTCGTGCTCGCGCCCTCCGCGCCGCAGCAGCACGATCACGATCATGGCGGGGGACCGTCGGGGGCGGGTGGCAAGTCGCCCAACCTGAAGGTCAGCTGGCGCGCGTTCGAGGAGACGTTCGGCGCCGAGCAGCTGGCGATGGATCGCCTGCCGCGCGAGGCCAAGCGCCGTGGCGCCGGGCGCGAGAAGCGCTGGGAAGAGTTCCGCGCGGCGATCGAGAACTACGTCGAGGGCGTCAAGCCGGGCAACACCACCGCGCTCAACGCGGCGGCCGATCCGTTCGCGGCGTACCTGGCCGCGTTCCACCGCAACCTGCACGCGGAGTTCGCGTACGACTTCGTGGCCAGCCTGCCGATGGCCGGTGAGCTCGGGAACCCGATGCTGGTGACCAAGGTCGAGATCGTGGTCAACCCCGACGGCTCGCTCGATCGGGTGGGCGTGGTGAAGTCGAGCGGCAACCTGATGTACGACTTCGGCGCGTTCAACGCGGTGCACCGCGGCAGCCCGTACCCCGCCACGCCCGAGAAGATCCGCTCGCCCGACGGGCGCGTGTACATGCGCTGGGCGCTGCATCGCGATCAGAACATGTGCGGCACCTGGCTCGCCGAGCCGTACATCCTCAAGACCGCGCCGCGCTCGCCGAACGATCCGCCGCAAGACAACATCTCGCCGTTCCTGCCGGGCCGCGGTCCGGCCGGCGGCGGCGGCGAGCACGGCAGCAATGAGCCCAAGGGCGGAGGGAAGGGCAGCACGCCCGGCAAGACTCCGGCCGTGGCACCGGGCGAGACGCTCGGGCAGCGCTCGTTCCGCGTGCACCCCGTCCGTCGTGGTTGAGCTGAAGGCGCAGCTCACCGCGCGCGCGCTGGAGCTCGGCTTTCACCGCGTCGGCGTGGCGCGCGTGGAGCCGCTCGGCGTGGAGGCCGAGCGCCTCAATGCGTGGCTCGCCGAAGGTCGTCACGGCGTGATGAGCTGGATGGCCGAGACCGCCGAGGTGCGCGGCAACATCCAGCACGTGGACATGCTGCCGAGCGCGCGCAGCGTGGTGGTGCTCGCGACCTCCTACGCGCGCAGCGAGGAGCCGATCGGACCCGCTCCGCTGCGCGTCGCGCGTTACGCGCAGGGCCGCGACTACCACAACGTGTTCACGCGTCCGCTGCGCAAGCTCGCCAAGCTGGTGCGCAGCTTCGGGCACACCGCGCGCCACAGCGTCGACACGATGCCGGTGTTCGAGCGTGCGTGGGCGCAGCGCGCCGGGCTCGGCTTCATCGGCAAGAATGCCTGCCTGATCGTGCCCGGTCTCGGCTCGCACGTGCTGTTGAGCACCTTGATCACGAGCGCGGAGCTCGCGCCCGACGCGCCGATGAAGGAGCGCTGCGGCAGCTGCACCGCGTGCCTCGACCGCTGCCCCACGCGCGCCTTCGTCGCCGAGCGCCAGCTCGATGCGCGCCGCTGCATCTCGTACCTCACGATCGAGCACAGCGGGCCCGTGCCGAGCGAGCTGCGCGAGCCGATGGGCAGCTGGATGTTCGGCTGCGACGTCTGTCAGGACGTCTGTCCGTTCAACCGTACCTCGCCGCTCCCCGCGGAGCGCACGGCGCCGTTCGAGGCGCACGAGCGCTGGCATCGCCTGAGCGCGGCGCGTGTGCTCGAGCTGACGGCCGACGAGTTCGCGAGCTACGCCGCAGGCAGTCCGCTGCAGCGTCCAGGGCGCGAGGGGGTCGCACGCAACATCGCGATCGGGCTCGCCAACACACGCGACAAGCGCCACCTGCCCGTGCTCCGACGCGTGGCCGCGAACGATGCGTCCACGCTGGTGCGCGAGACCGCGAGCTGGGCCTGCGATCAGCTCGATTCTTGATCGAGCGGCTTGCCGTCGCCGTGCAGGACCGGGCGCTCCTCTGCGCTCCAGAACTTCTTGACGCGCACGAACGAGGTCGGGTTCTCGAGCAGCAGCTGCTCGAGGCGCAGCAGCACCGCGTCGACACCGTCGTTGGTCGCCGAACAGAACGGGAACACCTCGAGCCCGCGTCCGCGTAGCTCGGCGGCGGCCTCGTCGAGCAGCTCGCGCGTCTCCGCGAGGTCGGTCTTGCTGATGCCGATGATCATCGGCCGCTGCGCGAGCTCCGGATCGAACTTCTGCAGCTCGTTCATGAGTGCGTCGAAGTCGCGGACCGGCGCGCGCTGCGGATCCGGATCCCAGGTCAGGATGTGGAACAACACGCGCGTGCGCTCGACGTGGCGCAGGAACGTGAGCCCGAGGCCCTGCCCATCCGCGGCGCCCTCGATGATGCCGGGGATGTCCGCGATCACGAAGTTGCGCGCGTCGCCGAGCGACACCACGCCGAGGTTCGGCACCAGCGTGGTGAACGGGTAGTCCGCGATCTTCGGACGCGCGCGCGAGACCACGGAGATGAATGTGCTCTTGCCCACGTTCGGGAAGCCGAGCAGGCCCACGTCCGCGAGCAGCTTGAGCTCCAGTCGAAGGTGCACCTGTGCGCCGGGCTCGCCGGTCTCGTGATGTGTGGGGGCCTGGTCCACTGACGTGGAGAAGTGGATGTTGCCGCGACCGCCGCGCCCGCCCTTGGCGATCACGACGCGCGCTTCGTGCTTGTCGAGATCGGCCAGCAGCTCGCCCGTCTCCTGGTCGAAGATCTGCGTGCCGGGCGGCACTTGCACGAGCAGGTCGTCGCCGCCCTTGCCGTACTGATCTTTGCCGCGACCGTTCTCACCGGACGTCGCGCGCAGCACCTTGCGGTAGCGGAGGTCGAGCAGGGTGGTGTAGCGCTCGTGCGCCTCGAACACGACGTCACCGCCCTTGCCTCCGTCACCTCCGGAAGGGCCGCCGAGCGGCATGAACTTCTCACGCCGCCAGGCGGTGCAGCCGTCGCCGCCGTTGCCTGCGGCGACCTTGATCGAGACCTCGTCAACGAAATGCATGGCCAGCTATTGTGACGTGCCGTGACCGAGCGGCTACCTTACACTCCGCGCATGGTGGCTGGGAACACGGAGGATACGGCGCTCGGCCGAGCGCGTGCCCAGCCGCCCGAGTCCAGAGACGGCCGTGATAACAGCGGTTCTGGCGATGCCGTGCAGCTCGAGGCGCCCGCGATCCCGGTCTCGATCCCGCCGCCTCCGGCCGTGCCTGCCTCCATTCCGCCGCCCACTTTTTCGGCGCCGAGCGAGCCCGAGGGCGAGCCGCCCGAGCGTGACTACCCGGTCGCGGAACCGCTGACGCCGCCCAGCTTGCTGCTGCAGCGTGTGCTCCAGGTGCTGCTGCTCGCGCCCGTCGAAGAGCAGGACGCGCTGCTGGCGCAGCTGCACGGCGACAACCTGCGCGTGACCTGCCTCAGCTCGGTCGCGGACGTGATCCACGCCGTGAAGCTCGACGCGCCGGACCTCGTCCTCGCCGACGAGCAGCTCGCCCAGGCGGGTGGTCTGGTGGCGGCGCTGCGCACGGACGCAGCGGCGGACGCGAGCACCGACTATGTGCCGATCGTGCTGTTCGAGAGTGAAGCTGGCAGCAGCCCACTCGACGATGATCTCGACAACGCGCTCGACCTGCTGAACCTCACGCCCGACTCGCCGGACGGGCGTGTGCCGCGCCCGCTGGAGGCGGAGGCGATGGTGCGTGCGATCGGGCGCGCCACGGGCACGCTGGTCGAGGCCGTCGGGCCCGCACCGCTCGGTGGGCTCACCGTCGATGAGCTGGTCGATCGCTTCGCGCACGAGCTGCGGCGCGGCTTGATCGACACCGTGCTGCGCGGTCGCAGCGAGCGCGTCGAGCTGGGCGACGGCAGCGACGTGCTGGCGAGCGTGTTCAGCACGATCGCCACGTTGCGCTCGTCGATGCAGCGCGCGAGCGGGGGGCGTGTCGAGTTCGAGCTGCGCGGTCGCAACGGCGTGCCTTCGCTGATGCAGCCGCTGCCGTCGATCGACTTCGCGCGCGACGACGAGTTCGGTCCGGACGAAGACGACGAAGCCCTGCGGGGCAGGCGCGTGATCCTGGCCGAGGCCGACAGCGCGATCGCGCTCCTGCTCGCGAACCTGCTGCGCGAGCACGGCTGCAGCGTGGTCGAGTTCACGGACGGCCGTGCGGCGCTGGAGGCCGCGCGCAAGGAGCGCTCGTCGCTGATCATCACGGGCGCACGCTTGCCGGGAATGGACGGCTTCGCGCTCTCGCGTGCGCTGGCGCGCGACCCGCTGCTGGCCGACGTGCCGGTGCTGTTGTTGCCGGCCAAGAGCGAGCTGCTGTCGCCGAACAAGGAGCTCGCGCGCGAGGCCGCCGAGCAGGTGCTGCACAGCGCGGCGCAGCTGCTGGAGCCGCGTCGCAACCTGGAGGCACGGCTCAAGGAGCCGGGCGAGCTGCGCGGCAACCTGGAGGGCATGGGCGTGATGTCCGTGCTGCGCAGCGTGCGGCGCGCGCGGCCCGACGCGCGCGTGCGCATTCGCGATGCCTGGAACCTGTACGAGTGCGAGCTGCGCGACGGCAAGCTGGCGCAGGTCACGCGCACCGCCAGCGATGGCAGCTTCGTGCGCAACGAGCGCGCGATCCCGCACCTGCTCGGCGTCAGCGCGGGCCGCTTCGCGGTGGTCGAGGATCACACGCCGATCAAGATCGCGCTCGAGGGCACGCTCGATGAAGTGCTGCTGCGCGGTGCGCGCGAGCTGAGCAGCGAGCTCGACGCCGTGTCCGAGCGCATGCTGCCGCGCGTCGCGCGGGTGGTGTTCGACGAAGACGCCTACGCGCTGCTGATCGGCCAGACGCCGCCGCTGATCCACGGCGTGCTGGAGCAGCTCTACGCGGGCGCCGTGCCCGGGCAGCTGGTGGCACAAGGGCACGTGGATGCGGAGACGCTCGACTCGCTGCTGTTCGATCTCGCGCGCCGCGGTGCGCTGCGGGGCGTGATCGGCAGCGATGGCGAAGACCTGGTGGGGGAGGCGCGTGCGGCGCGCGCGGCCAGCTCACCGAGTGATCATCCGCGGCTGCTGAGCGTGATGCCGCCGGCGCCCAACCCGGTGATCTCGATGCTGCCCG
>DASUME010000700.1:0-3256 GCA_036277895.1 Polyangiales bacterium | reverse complement strand
CAAGGACGTGGGCCTGGAGCTTCGCATCCCGGTCTTCCACGCCAGCTTCGATCGCTACCCGAACCCGTCCTACGAGTACCTCGCCACCGAGTCGTTCGACAAAGTGAACGGCAGCGGTCCGGTGATCCCCACCGGCAGCGTCGGCTTCAGCCTGCCGCTGCCGCGCGGCTTCGGCTTCGGCGTCGGCATCTTCACGCCGCCCGGCACGCCGTCGTTGAAGTTCGGCAACACCGCGATCAACACCATCAACGTCGACCCGAACACCGAGACGCTGCCCGGAACGAGCGGCGTGCGCGAGACGCCCGGTCGGTACCTGTTGATCGAGAAGGAAGTGCTGGCCGCGTTCCTGATGGCAGGCGTCGGATACTCGCCGATCCCGCAGTTGCGCGTCGGCGTGAGCGTGGGCGGCGGCTTCGTCGATGTCGCGTTCAAGAACGTCAGCTCCGTGGTCGGCGGTGCACTGAACGACGCCGAGGTGCTGTCGGACGTAAAGGTGCTCGACGCGTTCGTCCCGCGCACCACGTTCAGCGTGGCCGCGACGCCGATCGACTCGATCGATCTGCTCGCCACCTTCACGTATACCGGCGACATCAGCGCCAAGGGCGACCTCGAGGTCACCGGAAACGGCATCACGAGCGGACCGGTGGGCGACTGCGCGTCCCCGACGCCGGGCCCACGCTGCAAGGTGAAAGACGTCACGCTGAAGATCCCGTATCAGCGCTTCGAGGTGCTGCTCGGCGGGCGCTATGCGCAGCGTCGCAACAAGCGAGAGCGCGTGCTCGATCCGATCAAGGACGAGGTCTGGGACGTCGAGCTCAATGCGTACTGGTCGCAGACCAGCCACGTCGACAACTACACGCTGCACATCCGCGACGCCAATCAGCAGCGCCAGGTCTCGCTCGCGTCCGACCCCGCGATCGCCACGGCACCGCTGCCCGAGAACGCGAGGCTCTTCCACGGCTGGAAGGACACGTACGGAGTGCGCGTCGGTGGCGACTACAACGTTTTGGCCGACTTCCTCGCCCTGCGCGCGGGCCTCGGCTTCGAGACGCGCGGCGTGCCGAAGGCGAACATGAACCTCGACTACTGGCCCGTGCAGCGCACGACGCTGTCGCTCGGTGCCACGGTCAAGCTCGGCCGGTGGAAGATCCACGCCGCGTACGCCCATGTGTTCAACCAGACGGTCGACGTCAAGGTGGGTGAAGGCAACGTGCGCGAGGTCGCTTCGATCAATGGGGCCGCGTCCCAGGTGATCAACGAGGGCAAGTACAGCTCGCGCCTCGACGTCTTCTCATTGCAGGGCAACGTGCAGTTCTGAACGAGCAACGCCGCCGCATTCGCGAGGAATGCAGCGGCGTTCGCTCGCTACCTTCGTTCCCGAGTCACATGCCCGGCAGCGGACTGTCGATGCCCGCGCAGGTGTAGAACTTGGGGATGCAGCCGCTGGTCACCCGGCACTCGTCGCACGCGGCGGTGTTCGGGTTGGGGTAGCACTTGGCGATGCAGTTCACCGCGGCGCACTCCGCGGACTCGACGAAGCAGTCGAGGCAGCCACTGGTGAAGTCCGGCAGGTCCATCGTCGCGCATGCCTTGGTGGCGGCCTTGCGGTCGGTTGCGCCCACCGACTTGAGAATGCAGGCCGAGACCTTGTTGACGGCCTCGAGCGAACAGAACTTGTCGAGCTCCGCATCCGTCTTGCACACCGAGCTCGCCGTGATTTCGGTCTTGAGCTGGGCCGGCGTCTGCAGACAGTGACTTCCGCCGCACATGGTTGCCGTGGCGGGGGTGTACGAGGTACAGGCGAACGCGGCCGCGTCGACGCTGCTGTCGCTCTTGATCGCGGAGTCGAGCGCGGCGTCGTTGGTGGACGCGTCCAGGTTCTGGCTCACCTTGTCGTCGCCATCGTCGTCGCCGCAGCCGACGCCCGCGAGCGCCACAGCCGCCAGCGCGAGCGTGAGTCTCTTAAACGCTTCCATGGTCTCTCCCTTGTCCGATACGGAGCGGTGCCTGCGAGGCGAGCACGGCCCCAAGCATGAGCGGCGTGTCGCCGCGGTCCCCAAAGGGCCCAGTGGGCCCCACCCGGTGAACGGGTGCACGTTCATCGTTTATTTCGCTGATCCGAGCAAGAAACTGCCCTTGTGCGCCAACTTGCAGCCGGTGGGGAAGGGCGCAGCGGCGCGTGAGCGAGCGGCGTAGTACACATGCGCGCGATGCAGGCTTCGTGGCTGGTCACGTTCGGGATCGGTGGCTTGGCCGTGGTGGTCGCGAGCCTGATGGTGCTCCTCTACTCGATCGCGGTCGAACGCCTCGGGGGACGCCGGCTGATCGCGCGCATGCAGGCCCGCTCGGCGCTGCTCGGGTGGATGACCGTGTTCGCCACCCTGGCCGAGGCCGGCGTGCTCGGCCGCTTCGACGCCAAGCCGCCGCCGCTCGGGCTCGCGCTGCTCGTGATCCTCGCCGTCAGCGTCGCGCTGGCCCTGTCGAAGGTGGGCGCGACCTTCGCGCGCGGCCTACCGATCGCGTGGCTGGTGCTGCTGCAGAGCTTCCGGCTCCCGCTCGAGTGGGTGCTGCACCGCGCAGCCCAGGAAGGTGTGATGCCGGTGGAGATGTCTTACCACGGCTACAACTTCGACGTGCTGACCGGCGTGACCGCGCTGATCGTGGGCGCGCTGGCGCTGCGCGGGAAGGCGCCGCGCGCGCTGCTGTACGCGTGGAACGTGCTCGGCTCGGTGCTGCTCGCAGTGATCGTCACGGTCGCGGTGCTCGCGGCGCCGATGTTTCACTTCTTCGGCGAGGACCCCGCGCACGTGAACAGCTGGATCGCGCGCCTGCCGTTCATCTGGCTGCCGGCCGTGCTGGTGGCGACGGCTCTGTTCGGCCACATCGTCATCTTCCGGGCGCTGTGCGCTTCTTCTTCGCCGGCGCCCGCTTCTTCGCCGCCGCCTTCTTCGCCGCCGGTTTCGGCTGCGCCTTCGCCGGAGCCGCCGCCTTCGCCGGAGAGCCCTGACCCAGGCTCTGCTTGAGGATCGCCACCAGGTCGATCACCTCGGCCAGCTGACCGCTGGAGTTCTCGTTCGCGGCCTCCAGCTGGATCACGTCGTCGCCCTGCTTCTGCTTCTTGCGTACGGCCGCCTCGAGCTTCTGCTCCTTGTCGTCGTGCGCCTCGAACAACTTGTCCGTGGTCCCGCGCAGCTGGTGACGACCGATCAGCGTGCGCATCGCCTTCGCCTTCTTCGCGTCGACCTTCACTGCGGGC
>DASUME010000699.1:0-3135 GCA_036277895.1 Polyangiales bacterium | reverse complement strand
CTCGCGCACCCATGCGCAGCCGCGGATCGCAGCCGCTTGCAGGCTGGCATCCTCGTGCTGCATGGCGGCGAGCGCGCTGTCCACATCGCCGAGCCGAAGCGTGGCCACCAGCGCGGCCTGATAGTGATGGGGGCTCGCCGGTGCATCGAGCACGGCCCGCAGCACGGCGCGGTCGCCCGCGTCCACCTCCAGCACTTCGAGCGCTCCGACAAACGTGTGTTCGGGGCCGTCCGCCAGCGAGGCCAGCGTGTGCTCGGCGTCCTCGAGCGCGTCCTCCATGCGCTCACCGAAGTCAGCCGCGTCGTCGAGAGCCTCTTCGTAGACGTCGGCCAACACGCCCCCGGCCGGCGGCAAGACGGCGTGCTGGAGCGGCATCAGTTGATCCGCACCGAGCCCGCAGAGATTCGGTGCTGGCGCCGGGCTCGCGTCTCGACGCGTGTACCGCGCAGCACTACCTTCCCGTCCGCCCGCAGCAGCAGCGATGCCTGTCCGCACTGCAGCAGGATCTCCTCGGCACCGCGCAGCAACACACGTGTTCCATCGACCGTCGCCAGCGCTGTGGCGTCGAGCGCTGCGCGCTCGCTGGGCGCCTCCTCGTTCGGCTCGAGGATGCCGATGATCACGGGCGCATTCAGCTGCCCGTCCAGGAACGTGATCAACAGCTCGGCTCCTTCGCGCCCGCGCAGCGCCTCACGGCGAACCGTCGTGCGCGCGAGCACCGGGGCCGAAGCACCCGCCAGCGCCACGAGCGGGCCCTGCGCGCTGAGCTCGATCAACGTGGCGCTGTGCGCGGCGTGCGGCGCACGCGGCGCAGCTGTAGTCCTGAGGCGCTTCACCGATGCGGACACGGGACCTCCATGCGAGTTCCCTAGCCCTGGCCACGCTCCGACGCCATCGATGCTACCGCGAGGGGTGACCGCAAAGGGGTGAAACGCGTGTGTCTCGATCGCGGGCCCTGGGTGCCGCGTTGCCGAACGCCGTCAGTTACTCAGCCCATGATGTTCTTCTTGTTGTGGAAGAGCGGGTCGCCAAGACGGCACACATTCTTCCCTTCGATCTTCACATCGAACGAATAGAGCATGAACTCGCACTCGCCTTGGATGCTGCCGGACAGCACGCCGCCGGCGGTGCCGGCTTCATCGCCGGTGCTCATCGCGTACTTGGCGCCCTTGGTCATCGGCATGCAGCCATCTACGGTGACCGTCTTCGGCCCGCCGGTCGCGTCGGCTGCTTTGCCGGTATTGGGGTAAGGCATGGGCACGGGCGGCCCGGAAGGCATCGGTGTCTTGCACACGTCCGGGAACACCGTGCTGAGGCCGCCGCTGCCCTTGTGGGTGATGCCGCGCTTGTTGGCGAAGACGGTTTGAGACATGGGAAATTTCCTCTGCCGGAGTGTGCAGTTCAATTGCGAATGTCGAGATAGGCGGCGCCGCACGGCGCGTGGTCCGAGGCCGCCCAGATCAGCGCAGGCCCGCGTCGGTGGGCGGAGCGCAGCGTCTGATCGGCGAGCGCAAGCAGCACGGGCGCAGTCGCGGCCCCTACGTCGCCGTAGAGGTCGGAGGGGTGCTCGAAGGCAAGCTCGGGGTCGAAGAGTGCGTGGTGCCGCGTGTGCGCAACGCCCCAAGCTTTCGCGCCGAAGCTCTCACCGTTCAGTCCGGCGAAGCAGGTGCGGACAGGTGGCAGGCGGATGGAACGCCATCGCGTGTCGTCGAGCGCCGCCGAGAGGCCTGCGCCGAACGCAGGCAGCTCGCTGTAGCGATGACCGGAGTCCTCCGCGGTTCCGACGGCGCGAATCACGGTGCGTCGATCCGATCCTGGCTTGCGCGAGAGCCAGAGAAAGGCGGCGGCCTCGCCCGGCGCGAAGCCGTCGCGAACGTCGTCGGCGAGCAGACGCCGCTCGCTGTCGAGCACGGCGAGCAGGCGTAAGTCGAGGAAGGACTCCACGCCGCCGACCAGCACTTCCGGCGTGCCCGCCGCGAGCGCGGCGAGCGCCGCCTTGAGCGCGAAGAAGCCGCCTGCGCGTCCGAGCGCAAAGGTCTGACTGCCAGGCGCAAAGCGGGCTGCAGTCTGCAGCTGCAGCAGGTGTATGAAGTCGGGGCGGAGAACGATCCCGCCCAGCGCTGCTCGTGGCTCGGGCAGCGCGAGAAAGAGCGGCCCCTCGAAATCGTCGAGCTGCGCCAACGCCATCCCGCTCAGGCGGAGCATCCTGCGCTCGCGGTCGCCGAGCGGGTGGGCCTCGAGTGTGGGTGCCAGCGGAGCGAGCTCCAGCTCGGGAACGAGCGCCATGCGCAGCCCCTCTCGCCCGCGTCCCAGCACCGACGTTGTCTGGTAGCCGGAGATGCCCGCCCGGAAGGATGCTGAACATTGCGCGGCGCCGTGGCCGACGGCGCACACGAGGCCCGTGCGCACGACGTACGCGTCGTGGCTCATCGCGAAGCCCCGGCTGCCAGCGTGAGTGACTCCATCGAGATCTCCACGGCCTCGACCTGCAGCAGCGCCTTGTCGCAAGGAAACTCGCTGTGGAACGTGAGCTGCATGCGGTTGTCGTCGGGCTCGAGCAGGACGGTCTGCAGACGGCTCTGGCGCGCGTGCTTGTGGCCCGCCAGCACGAACGTGATGTTCAGTGCGATCGTAGGGATGACGCTGCTGAGCGCGCCCCGCGGGCTCATGCCCATCAGCGAGATGGGCTCGCCTCCGCGCAGGTGGCGGTCGAACACCAAGCCCTCCGAGGCGCAGTTGAAGTAACGCGCGTCGAAGTCACTGGGAAGATAGGGAGCGCGTTGGGTCTGCCACGCTTCGTCGTAGGTGCCTGCGAAGGTTCGCCGCGGTAGCCAGGCGGGTCCCACGCAGCCGAAGCCGACCGGGCTCGGACGCGCTCCCTCTTGCAGCGGCTGTCGCGGGTCCTCGATGTTTGGCAGCGCCTCGCCTCGCCTCGGGCAGCGGCGCGCGATGGCGAGACCCTGGCCGAGCGGGTTGCGCTCCTCCGCGACGGTGGGCGCATCGGGCCGCTGCAGCACGCCACCGAAGGCGCGTTCGAAGCGCAGCGGCATCTCGACGAATGGGATCGGCCGCGACGGGCCCATCGCCAGCCACTGTCTGTCGCCGAGTACGCGCGCCACCTTTCTACGCTCGGCC
>DASUME010000698.1:0-2327 GCA_036277895.1 Polyangiales bacterium | reverse complement strand
GTAGCTCGGCAGGTACGCCGTCTCCTTGAAGCCGGCGGGGGCGAGCGCGCGCGCGAACTCTTTCAGCGTGGCCGCCTGGATCGGCTCGGCGCCGCAGCCGGCCACGCGCAGCGTGGACAGATCGAGCGCGGACAGATCGCGCTCCTTGATGCGCTTGCTCGCGAGCGCGTACGCGAAGTTGGGCGCGTACGTGATCGTGCCCTTGTACTTGGTGATCGTCTCGAGCCAGATCTTCGGGCCGCGCGCAAAGCTCGCGGTGGGCAGGATCACGACCGGGATGTCGCAGATCAGCGGGCCCAGGATGAAGCCGATCAGGCCCATGTCATGGAACAGCGGCAGCCAGCTGACACCCACGTCCGCGTCGTTGCGGTCGAGGCCGTGCGGACCGAGGAACGCAGTTGCATTTGCAATCAAGTTGCCGTGGCTGACCTGCACCCCCTTGGGACGCGAGGTGCTGCCGGAGGTGAACTGCAGAAAGCACAGGTCGTCGGGCGTGAGCGCAGGCGGCGTGAACGGCGGTGCCTCGCCCGCGAACAGCTCCTCGGTCGTGATCAGCTCCACCTTTGCGCGCACGGGCTCGACCAGCGTGAGGTTCGCGTTCATCGCGACCAGCAGCTTGCTCCGGCTGGCTTCCACGATGTGTCCGACCGTGTCGCTGTAGTCGGAGCTGGCCTTGAAGGTGGCGCGCGGGAAGATCGGCACCGGCACGGCACCGGCCGCGACCGTACCCAGGAAGCTGAGCACGAACTCGTGCCCCTCCGGCACCACCAGGGCCACGCGGTCGCCCTTGACGATGCCGCGTGCCGCCAGCAGCGCTGCGCGGCGCAGGGCCTCGGCCTCCAGAGCCTGGTAGGGGAAGTAGCGCTCTTGCCCGTCCGAGCCGATGAAGCGGAAACCCCGCGATTCTCCGCGTGGCAGAGCCGACAGCGCTTCGACGAGGGTGCGCGGGGAGATTCGCATGGTGGGCTGCGCTAGCATGCTGTTACGGGCCACGCATGTGGCTCTCCGACAGTACGTCGGTGGACTGCGAGCGTTTCAAAAAGGGGCGGGATGGGGCGCGGAAAATGGCGGTGTTTGCAGGGTTCCCCACGGGCTGGCGCCAGCTTCGGCACTGAGTTACATCAGGCAGCCCAATGACGCGCCGTGTGTTCGTAACCGGCATGGGGGTCGTGAGCTCGGTGGGGCTCGGCCGTCAGGCCTTCTGGACTGCCCTCGTCGAGGGGCGTTCGGGTGCGCGCGCCGTATCCAGCTTCGATACCAGTGAGCTGGGCCGCGACCGCGCGTGTGAGGTCACGGACTTCCGCGCGCGCGATCACCTGACCGCGGCCGAGGCGCGCCGGGTGGGACGTTGCTCGGCGTTCGCGATCGCTGCCACGCGCATGGCCGTCACCGACGCCGGGCTGGATACCAGCGCGGTCGCTCCGGAGCGCATGAGCGTGATCCTCGGCACCACCATGGGGGAGGTCGACGTCATCTCCGAGCTGGAGAGCGCCTGGCTGCACGGCGGCGAGCAAGCGATCGAGCGCGCGAAGCTGGCGCGCTACGGGACCACGCTCTTGCCGATCCACGTCGCGCGAGCGGTCGGCGCGCGCGGGCTCGTGCAGACGCTGCCCGCGGCCTGCGCGGCGGGCAACTACGCGATCGGGTTCGCCTGCGATCAGATCCGCAGCGGGCGCGCGGACGTGGTGATCACGGGCGCGAGCGAGATCCTCGACAAGGTGCAGTTCGCCGGCTTCGTGCGCCTGGGCGCGATCGCCCCCGAGCGCATCCAGCCGTTCGACAAGCAGCGCAAGGGCCTGCTGATCGGCGAGGGCGCGGGCATCCTGGTGCTCGAGAGCGAGGAGCACGCGCTCAAGCGCGGCGCGACCATCCTGGCCGAGGTCGGTGGCTACGGGCTCGCCTGCGACGCGCACCACATCACCCGCCCGCACCCGACCGGCAAGGGCAACATCACGGCGATGCGCGCCGCGATCGAGGCGAGTGGGCTGACGCCCGAGCAGGTGGACTTCGTGAACGCGCACGGCACCGCTACGCCTGCGAACGATCAGGCGGAGACGCTGGTGATGCACGAGGTGTTCGGCGCGCGGCGGGTGCCGATCTCCAGCATCAAGAGCATGATCGGGCACTGTATGGGCGCGGCCAGCGCGCTGGAGGCGGTGGCTTGCGTGGAGACGACGCTGACCGGCCTCTACCCGCCCACGATCAACTACGAGGAGCCTGATCCCGAGTGCGACGTGGCGGTGGTCGCGAACAAGGTCGCCTCCGGCAAGCACGATGTGGTGCTCAACAACTCGCTCGCGTTCGGCGGCTACGATGCGGTGGTGACG
>DASUME010000697.1:0-5738 GCA_036277895.1 Polyangiales bacterium | reverse complement strand
CCGCGATCGAGCGCGCCACGGTGGCGCCACCCTCGCGCGCGATGCCGCCGATGCGGTCCGCGTTCTCGCGCGTGCTCTGCACGATCTGCCCGATCTTGCGCGTGGACGCCTCCAGCTCCTTGGCCACGTGCGCGCTGCTGCCGGTCAGCTGGCTGATCTGCTGCGCGCCCTGCGCCGCGACCTGCGCCGAGCGCGCGAGCTTGTCGATCGACTGCGCGTTGGCCTCGATCACGGTTGCCGTCTTCTCGGCGGTGGCGGCGATCTCCTCGACCGAGCTGGCGATCTCCTGCACCGCGCTCGCGTTCTCGTGGCTGGCCTGCTCCAGCAGGCGCGCCTGGTCGACCAGCGCGTGGGTGGTGCGGCTCATCTGCTCGGCGCTGGCGGCGGTCTGATCGACCGCCGTCGCGCTCGCGGAGGTGTCGGCGCTGACGCGGTCGAGCGCGATCTGCACCTGGCCCACGGAGCTGGCGATCGTCGACACCGCGCCGCCCACGCCTTCGGCGTCCGAGGCCAGCCGGCTGATGCCCTTCGCCATCTCCTCGATGCTGGCGGCCGCCTCTTCGATCGCGGCCGCGTTGGTCTCGCCGCGCCGTGCGACCTCCGAGATGCTGGCGCTGGTCTCGCGCGACGCGGACAGCAGCTGCTCGCCGACCGCGGCCAGATCGTTGGCGTCCGAGGAGACGGCGCGGATGGTGTCGGCGACGCCGCCGATCGCGCTCGCGATCACGTCGAAGCCCTGCGCCTGGGTCGCCGCGCCGGCGCCGTTGGGGGTGGGACTTCCGTTGCGCGCTTTAGCTTCGCTGGCCATCTGGGCTCTCCTCGCCGATCACTCTCGTGGAATCGATGCGCATCAACAGTCGCTTCCCCACTTCCACGACGTGGGTCACGTAGCCGGCGGCCTGCTCGACCACCAGCTCGGGCGGGGGCCGAAGATCATCGGGGTTCAGGCGCACGATCTCGCGCGCGGCGTCCGCCAACAGGCCCACCACGCGCGTGCCGTGCTCGACGATCAGCACGCGCGAGTCGATCGTGGGCGTGACGCGCGGCAGCCCGAAGCGCATGCGCAGGTCCACCACCGGCACCACACGCCCGCGCACCTGCACCAGGCCCGCGACGTGCGCGGCCGCGCCGGGCACGGTAGTGGCTCCGGTGAAGGACTCCATGTGCAGGACTTCGCTCGCGGGCAGGACGTACTCGCCGTCGCCGACGCGAAACACCACGTGCAGCACGGTCATGGCTGCACCGCCTGCGACCCGGCGCTGCCCTGGAGCGCCCACAGGTCGAGCACCAGGGTGGGCCGGCCGTCGCCGAGGTCGGTACTGCCGGTGATTCCAGGTACACGCACGAGCGGATCTTCCAGCGGACGCACCACCACCTCTTGTTGACCGAGCATGTGATCGACCGAGAACGCGAAGCGCGCGTCCTCGCGCCGTACGACCAGCGCGCTGCGCAGGCCGGCCTTGGGCTCGAGCGCAAACAGGGAGCTGAGCTCGAACAGCGGGATGTTCTCGCCGTGACGGCGCAGGATGCGCGCGCTGGCGGCCCGGCGCTTGGGCGCGGGCGCGTTGACGACCTGGGCGCTGTCGAGCTCGACCACTTCCTCGATCGTGGAGAGCGGTACCACGAACGACTGCGGCCCGCAGCGGAACACGAACGAGTCGAAGATGGAGACCGACATCGGCAGCCGCATCGTGAACGTGGTGCCGAGCCCCAGCTCGCTGCGCACGGACAGCTCGCCGCCGAGCTGGCTCACGGTCACCTGGCGCACGATGTCCATGCCCATGCCGCGCCCGCTGCGCGCGTCCGCGGCGTCGCGCGTGGACAGGCCGGGCCGCGTGATCAGCGCGAGCAGCTCGCGATCGTCCGCGGGCACCGGCGCCTCGGCCTTGGCCGCCACGCGTGCGCGATCGATGCCACCGCCGTCGTCGCCGACGCTGAGCTCGAGCAGGTTGCCGGTGCGCTGCGTGCAGCGGACCGTGATCACGCCTTCCTCCGGCTTGCCCAGCGCGCGCCGCTGCTCGGCGGACTCGATGCCGTGATCGACCGCGTTGCGCACCAGGTGCAGCAGCGCGGGAAACATGCGCTCGGCGACCGCCTTGTCGAGCTCGGCGTGGCGCGCGTCGACCTCCAGCCGCACACGCTTGCCGGACTCGCGCGCCATGCCGCGCACGAGCAGCGGCACGCGCTCCAGCAGCTGCTGCATCGGCACCATTCGCGCGTGGGTGAGCGCGCCGCGCAGGTGGCGCAGCTCGCGCCGGTGCTCGCCGAGCAGCGCCTCCAGCTCGCGCACGTCCGCACCACGCTCGCGCAGGTTGCGCACCGCGCGCTCCAGGCGGTGGCGCGACACGATCAGCGAAGACAGGCGATCGAGCGCGTCGTCGAGCCGGCGCACGTCGACGCGAATGGTGTCGGTGGCGATCGCGAGCTCGCTGCTCTCGCGGTCGGGCGGCTCCGAGTCGCTCGGCGCGGGGCTGAGCGCCACCAGCTCGCGCGTCTCCACGTGCGCGGCCTCGGCCAGCGCCTCGGCCGAGCCGTTGCTCAGCACGAGCAGCGAGAACGTGAGCCCACTCGGCGCGACGGGGCTCTTGGCTACCGAGCGCGGCACCACCTTCACGATCTCGGCCAGCGCGCCGACGCGCTCGCGCACGGTGGTGATCGAGAGCCCCTCGGCCGCGCGCTCGGGCGACGGCGAGAAGTCGACCTGCAGCGCGCGCTGCCCGGAGGCGAGGCCCTGGTTGAGCTGCTCGCGCTCGGCGGGCGTGAGCTTGGCGAGCAGCTCGGGCGCGACCTGCACGGTGAGCTCGCCCTTGGGCAGCTCGCCGTTGGCCGTCTGCAGCGCGGCCACCGCGAGCAACAGATCCTGGGGTGCGGGCTCGACCGGCTTGCCTTCTGCAAAGGAGCGCACGCGCAGCGCGATCGCGCGCACGCCGCGGAACAGCAGCTCCACGCCGGTGGCGTTGAGCGGCGTGGCCGTGCGGTCGCGCGTGCGCAGCACCGCCTCCAGCTCGTGCGCGAGCTCGACCACGGGCTCCACGCTCACCATCGCCGACAGTCCCTTGATGGTGTGCAGGGCGCGGAACAGCTCCCGCAACATGCGCAGCTGCGGCGCGTTGGCGCGCACGGCTTGCTCCAGCTTGAGCAGCTGCCCATCGGCGTTGCCGAGGTGTTCTTCGACCTCGGCCAGGTACCCTCCAACGAACTCGCTGCGGTCGAAGCCGTCAGTCATGGGCCGTGCCCGCCCCGAGCACGGCGCGCGCTTCGGCGACGATGGCGTCGGGCTCGAAGGGCTTGGTCATGAAGCTGGTCGCGCCGGCCGACAGAGCGCGCGAACGCGAGCCATCATCACCGCGTGTGGTGACCACGATGATCGGCAGCGCTTTCAGCTCGTCCTGGCCGCGGATGAACTCGACCACCTCGAAGCCGCCGATGTCCGGCATGTTCAGATCGAGGAACACCAGGTCGAACGGCGCCAGCGACAAGCGCTCGATCGCCTCCAGGCCGCTCGCTGCGTGGGTGAACCGAGCGCCGTCGAGCGCCCGCAAACAGGCCACGATCATCTCGCGCATGACCTTACTGTCGTCGACGACCAGAATTTCCAAAGCCACTACCTCGACCGTGTTCGAGAGCCGAGGCATTATCGCCCAGGCACTGGTCAAGTCCAGCGCGGGCTCGCGCGCGTGCGTTGACCCATCGCCCGCGGGCGCCTAGTCTCCCCTCCGATGGAACTCGCCGCCCCGCGTGTCGTCTGGGTCGTAGACGACAGCCGGCTCGACGTGGAACGGGCGCGCAGGGTGCTCGCACGCGACTACGATGTACAGACATTCGACGATGGCTCCGCCGCGCTCGAGGCCGTGGCAGCAGGCGCCAACCCCGATGTGATCGTGCTGGACTGGGTGATGCCGGGCGTCAGCGGTGTGGACGTCTGCCGCTTCCTGCGCGCGACGGGACCACACACGCAGAAGATTGGCGTGCTGTTGCTCACGGTCCAGCGGGATACCGAGCAAATCGTCGAGGGCCTCTCCGCCGGCGCCAACGACTTCCTCGCCAAGCCGTTCGAGGACGAAGAGCTGCGCGCGCGCGTGGCTTCGCTGCTGCGCACGCGCGACCTCGTCGATGGCCTGGAGCGCGCCCAGCACGAGAACCGCAAGCTGCTGGAGAGCGCGCCGGACCCGTTCCTGGTGGTGGATTCGTCCGGCCAGCTCACGTTCGCCAACGAGCTGGCGCTGGAGATCCTCGGCACGCGCTCGGTGCTCGGCCTGCCGATCGACGAGCTGCTCCCCGATCTGCACCTGGGGCACGTGGAGCTCGGGCCGCGTGAGACGATCGTGCCCCTGTCCGATCTGGAGCTCGGCGCCAAGCGTTTCTCGCCCACGCTGCGCAAGACGGTCGAGGGCAACATCGTGGTCGCGCTGCGCGACGTGACCGAGCGCCGCATGCTCGACGAGCGGCGGCTCGATTTCTACTCGATGATCGCGCACGACCTGCGCACGCCGCTCAACGCGATGACGCTGCGGCTCTACACCATGCGCGAGGCGCAGCGGCAGGGCGTGTCGACCAACCTCGAGCGCGACCTCGAGAAGCTCGACTCGCGCCTGCACTCGCTGGTCGAGCTGATCAACGACTTCCTCGACCTGGCGCGCCTGGAGGGGGCAGCCTACCGGCTCGCGCGCGACGAGGTCGATCTGCACGAGCTGATGGAGCGCGTGCGCGAGGACTTCGCACCGTTGATCGAGCGCGGCCAGCTGGACTTCGTGATCACGCCGGGCGAGCCGCGCGTGAGCCCACCTGGCGACGCGAACCGCCTGCTGCAGGTGCTGACGAACCTGTTCGGCAACGCGATCAAGTTCACGCCGGCGCAGGGGCGGATCGAGGTCGAGACCAGCGCCGACGAGCGCTACGTCGAGGTCTCGGTGCGGGATACCGGCCACGGCATCGAGCCCGCCAAGCAGGGCAAGCTGTTCCAGCGTTATTCTCGCGCCGGCCACAGCGAGGGCGGCACCGGTCTGGGCCTGCTGATCGTGCGCGAGATCGTCGAGGCGCACGGGGGCACGGTGGGCGTCGAGAGCCGGCCGGGTGAGGGCAGCCGCTTCTGGTTCCGCCTGCCGCGCGTCGCCGGCGTTCAGCTGCGCACCGACTTCGCCAAACCGTAGCAGCGGCCACAAAACGCGTGTAAGGGCGCGGTGGGTGGTGAGGCGTGCGGCGCTCGCTGTGGGGGCGTCACGCATCTATCCAGTGGGGGCAGCGCGCTCGTAGAATTTCTGATGACGTGCGCACCTGCTCGAAGTCGCGCGACCGCCCTCGGGTCGCGGCCTGGTTCGCCGTCGCCTGCGCGCTGTTTGCGCTGCTGGCGACGAGCGCCGTCGCGCGTGCGGAGCCCTCGCTCGACGTGGCAGGCAAGCTCGCCGGCGTGCCGCTCGGCCGCCAGCTCGCGATGCTCGAGGACCCCGGCGGAACGCTGACGTTCGAGGACGTGCAGGCGGCGCCGTTCCGCATGCTGACCGACGACGCGCCGAACTTCGGCTACTCGTCGTCGACGTACTGGGTTCGGCTGCGCGTCGACAACCACGGCGCCAGCGAGCGTGACTGGCTGCTGGAGCTGGCCTATCCGCACCTCGACGACGTCACGCTCTACGAGCCTCGAGCGAGCGGCTTTCGCGCGCACGAGACCGGTGACCTGCGGCCGTTCGCGAGCCGCGACGTGCAGTACCGAACCTTCGTGTTCGAACTCTCGGAGCCCG
>DASUME010000696.1:0-5728 GCA_036277895.1 Polyangiales bacterium | reverse complement strand
AAGCCACTGCACCCAGCGCGCCGCCGGTGCCGCAGGCCCACGTGCTGGTGCGGCTCACGAGTGAGCCCAGCGGCGCCACCGTGAGCGCAGATGGCAAGGTCTACGGCCAGACGCCGGCCGACATCGAGTGGTGGGGTGAGCTGGCCGCCCAGGGCCGGCAGATCACCTTCGAGTTCGCCAAGGACGGCTTCGAGAAGACGACCGTGGTGCGCGAGCTGCACGGCGACTCGCTCAACGTGGAGGCCACGCTGCCGAGCCTCCAAGCCGAGACGCCCCGCCCCCCGCCGACCGTGCGCAAGAAGCGTCGCGCCAAGCCCGAAGGCACCGCAGCGATCCCCGTGCCGCAGTCCTTCAAGGCCGACCCTTACTAAGACTAAGCCTCGACGGCGACCGGCTCCGGGAGCTGCGTGCGCGCCTTCCAGAACTCGCGCGCGAGCCCTACGGTGCGCACGAGCGCGGGCTCGGCGTCGACCAGCACGGCCGCCACGCCTTCCTTGCGGCGCACCAGCGCGCGGCGCGCGGCCAGCGCATCGCCGCGGTGGGTATCGGCAGCGACCACCCACAACACGCGATCGGCCGCGTGGGCAGCACGCTCGATGCGCGAGCTGTCGAGCTCGCCGTGCCACTCCTGCGCGATCGTCACCCGTGAGCCCGTGCGCGAGCGGTACTGACGCTGCGCACGTGCGTTGAGCTGCGCCGTCAGCGTGCCGGCGAGCGGACGCTCGATCTCACTCAGCGGCAGGATCAACGTGGTCCCCAGCGACTCCAGCGCCGGGTCCGCGAGCGCATCGACCAGCGACTCCAGGGCTTCGCTGCGGCGCGGCCAGGCGCTGCTCGTCAACACCGGCACCGCGAGCCAGTGCGCGACCTCGGTCGCCTCGCAGACGCGCAGATCGGTGAGCTCGCGCAGCACGAGCACACCCACCAGCAGCAACACCGCAATCACCGGCGCCAGCAGCGACGCCAACACGCGCGTGCCACGGCGCGAGTGCGGCTCGACCACCAGCGGGCCGTCCAGCGCCGAGTGCGTGCTGCTCGGCTCGGCGTCGACGCGGGCAGCGAGCGCGCTGACCTCGTCCTCGGCGGCCTGCAACGTCTGCCGCAGCGGGAGCAGCGACGTCGTGGCCTGCTCCAGCCGGGCCAGCTCCGCGCGCTTGCCCTCGATGCGCGTCTGCAGCGGGCGCAGCGGTGGCGGCGCACTCTGGCCGGCCCGCTGCGCGCGCGCGATCTTGGCGCGCACGGCCGCGACCTCTTCGTCGCCGGCGCCGTTGGCGAGCATGCGGCTCAGCTGCCGCTGCGCCTCGGCGGCGTCGCTCCGGGGGCCGGGGCGCGCCGGAGGAGCCAGCATCGCCGCCTGCAGTGCGGCGTCGAGCTCGGCCAGCTGCTCGCGTAGCCGCGCCTCGTCCGCTGCCTGCGCGGCGGGCATCGCACGCTGCAGCGCGAGCTGCGCCTGGTC
The DNA here is from genome assembly GCA_036277895.1 of Polyangiales bacterium. Taxonomy (GTDB): domain Bacteria; phylum Myxococcota_A; class Polyangia; order Polyangiales; family DASUME01; genus DASUME01. The sequence continues at coordinate 4,272 of DASUME010000696.1, read as the reverse complement.
GCGTGCGCCGCGCGCCCGGGCGAGCTCGGCGCTGCGGGCCGCGCGCTGGCCGGCGTGCAGCGACTCCGCCCGCGCGTTGGCGAGCGTGACGTAGCCGCCGGCGATCTCCTGGACCAGCTTGCGCGTGCGCTCCGCCTCCGCGCCGCGCACCTCCACCGTCAGCCGATCGCGGCCGCCGAAGCTGACTCGCAGCTGCTTGCGCAGCTCGGCCTCGCTGCTGCCTGCGTGCGCCGCGGCCGCCGCGAGCAGCTGCGCCTCGTTACCGCGCGAGAGCACGGCATGCGGCTCGTAGCCGATGCGCGCGCTCGCGCGGCCGAGCCACAGATCCGGCACCAACCAGCGCGCCACCGCGGCGCCGCCGAACAGCGCGACCAGCGCGACCCCGATCAGGACGCGCGACTGCCCGCGGATCGCGTCCAGCAGGCGGTGCGGCTCGTAGGCGCGAGGTTTAGCTTCCATCCAGACACCATGCGCTCGGGGGATCGCTTTTATCCCCGCTCTGGGCTCGGTTTTCAATGCCTGCAGAGCAGGATTCACACGAGCGTACTGGCGACCGGGGCGCTCGGCTCGCCGGAGCTGCTCGCGACGATCGCGCAATCTCCGGGCCACACCCCCTGCGATTGGTGTTTTCGCCCATATTTTCCGGCTCCGTGCGCGCGCTGATCTTGCCCTTCGCGACGCTGACCGGTACGCAGTTCCACTTATGGATCTCGACGCGCTCGCGCCCGTGGCAGGCCTCGCTGGTGGCTTGGCTCTGCGGCCCGCCCCTACGGACGGGGCGCGCGAGGCCCCACACGTGCCGCAGAATCCGGCCGAAGTGCTCGCGATGCTGATGGACTTCGCGGGCAGCGTCGCGCTGGCCGAGCTGCTCGGCGCACCCTCGGTCGAGGGGTCGTGCCACCCGCAAGCCAAGGCGCTGGCGACCAAGCTGCAGAGCGAGGTGCGCTCGCGGCTCGACACGCTCTTACCCCTCGCGCTCAAGCCGCTCACCGGCCGCCGCGCCCCGAGCGTGCCGCCGGCGCACGAGCTCCTGGAGGCGATCGAGCGCGCGACCGGCGAGCTCGGCACGCGCCCCGAGGGCGACGCGGTGGTTCGGCTCGCGCGCGAGCTGGGCGCGCCGCTGTTCTCGGCGCTCGGCGCGAGCCTGCGCCAGGCCCAGGCGAACATCGCCACGCTGCGCTGGGAGATCGCGCATGAGCTGCGCGCGCTCGGCCCGCGTGCGGATCGCCTGGAGCGCATCGACGCCGCGCTGCAGCGTGCGGTCCAGGGCAAGCTCGGCGACCTGTTCGATCGCATGGAGCTGGCCGCGGAGCTGACCTTCGAGCGCGCCTGCGCGCACGCTTGCCAAGCTTTGCCGGAGGGGTTCGGCGCCGCCGAGCTCGCCAGCTGGAGTGCCGAAAGCGGCTGGATCGAGCGCTATCGCGAGCGCTGTGTGCGCATGACGCGGGCGTTGTTCGGACATCTGAGGCGCAGCCTGGAAGGGCTGCTGCGTGCCGCCATCCACGCGGAGGTCGTATGAAGAGTCGGTCGTTTGGCGAGCTGCTGAATGCGTTGACGGTGTTGATCCCGGGCGCCGTGGGCGCGTTCGTGATCGCGCGTACGCTGGGTACCTACTGGGGTCACGATTCGCTGGCGAGCTTGATCGTCGGCAGCATCGGGGCCGCGTTCGCGCTGGGGTTGCTGGAGCTGCTCGGGCGGCTGTGGCGCGCGGGCGGGCTGGAGCGCGAGATCGGCGCGCTCCCCGCGACGCCGAGCGATGCCACCCTCGACGCGTCGTCGCCGCTGTTGTCTGCCATGCTGCGCTCGCGGCTCGAGCAGGCGCCGCAGCCGGGCCTGGGCGAGAGCAGCGCGCCGTTCCTGACCGGCTTGCTGGTGATGCTCGGCCTGCTCGGCACGTTGCTCGGGCTGTTTCAGACCGTCCACGGCGCGGGTCACGCGCTCACCAACAGCACCGACGTCGAGGCCCTGCGGCGCAGCCTGAGCACGCCGATCGACGGCCTCACTCGCAGCTTCGGCTGCTCGGCCGCAGGCATCAGCGCGTCCGCGATGCTCGGGCTCGCGATCGCGCTCGTACGTCGGCGCGAGGGGCGCGTGCTGCGTGCATTCTACGCCTACGCGTCGGGGCCGCTGCGTATGCTCTCGCCGTTGCGCCGTCAGGCGCGCGCGCTCGAGCAGCTGGCGAGCCAGGGCAACCTGCTGCCGCAGACCGCGTCCGCGTTCGAGAGCGTGGGCGGCAAGCTGAGCCAGCTCTCGGCGCAGCTGATCGCGCAACAACAGAGCGCGCTCGAAGCGCAGCAGCACATGTTTACCGAGCTGGTGGGCGCCGTGCGCAGCGACATGGCGAAGCTGTCCGGCGTCGCGGGCGAAGCGCTGCAGAGCAGCGCCTCGACGTTGATCGATCAGCTGTCGGCGCGCAGCCGCGAGGCGCTGACGGCGCAGGTGGACGCCCTGGGCGGCGCGGCGCGCACGCTGACGGCGGAGCTCGGGCGCGATGCCTCGGAGCGGCGCCAGGAAGCGACCCTCGCGATGGAGGCCCTGCGCAGCCGCCTCGACGAGGCAGAGCGCGCGCGGGCGGCGGCCCACGGCGAGGAGCTGGCGAAGCTGACCGAGCTCGCCTCGCGCACCGTGACCGAGGCCGAGCAGCGCGAGCGCGCAGTGAGCGCACGCTGGGACGAGCTGGTGCAGCGGCTCGACGCGCAGCTGGCGAGCGTACGCGAGAGCGAGGCCGCGCGGCTCTCGGCGATCGACGCACAGGCCGCGCAGATGCGCGAGAGCGAACGAGCGCGGCTCGAGGCGCTCGACGCGCAGCTGCTGGCCGCACGTGATCTCGAGGGCGAGCGGCTGGCGCGCCTCGATGGCCTGACTACCCGTGCGGGTGGCGAGCTGGAGCGACTGTCCGGCGCGCTGAGCGCACAGCTGGAGGCGCGCCTGCAGAACGAGCGTGCGCAGGACGAGCGCGCGGACAAGGCGCTGGCGCAGCTGAGCGCCGCGGCGGTCGCGCTGGAGACCGGGATCGCGCGCCAGGAAGGCGCACTGTCGCAGCTGGTGGAGCGCCTGCCGCCGCTGTTCAACGAGGTCGCAGAGGCCGCGCAGAGGTCGGCGCAGGAGTCGTTCGCGCAGCTGGTTGCGCTGACCGAGCAGCAGCTCGGCAAGGTGTCGAGCCTGCTGGCCGACGAGGTGGCGCAGCGTGCGGACGCGGCGCGCGGTCACGACGAGCGCGCGTTCGCGGCCCTCGAGCGGGCGGAGCAGAGCGCACAGCTGCTCGACGGCGCGATCCAGCGTCAGGGCCACGGCCTGGAGGCGCTGGTCGAGCGCGTCGGCGCGATCTTGCCGGGTCTCGCGGATGCCGCGCAGGCGGGCGCCGCACAGACCTTGCAGCGCCTGAGCGAGAGCGCAGAGCAGCAGGCGCTGCGCTTCGGGGAGCTGGAGGCGGGCCTCGAGCGCAGCCGCAGCGAGCACGCGCAAGGGCTGGCCGATCAGCTGGCCAAGCACGCGGCAGATCTGGAAGAGCGGCTCGCCAAGGCGGGCACGTCGGTCCAGGAAGCGGCCGCGATCTGGCAGGCCTCGAGCGTGGAGATGCAGGCGGTGGCGGAGCTGTTCGCGACCAGCGTCGAGCGCCAGCGTGAGGCCTCGGACGCCTGGCTGGAGAGCCTCGGAGAAGTCGAAGGCGCGGTCGAGCGTGCGGGTCGGCATGCGGCGCGCGACGCGCTGTCCGATCAGCTCGCCTCCACGCAGGAGGTGTTCGCTCGCCAGCTGCAGTTCCAGCGCGAGCTGTTCGAGCAGCTGCGCACGCTGCGCAGCGGCAGCAGCACCAGCACACGCTCGCACGGAGAGCACGATGCTCCCGTCTGAGCGCGAGGCCGAGCTGCAGATCCCGGTGTTCGCGGCGTTCAGCGATCTGCTGGCCTGCGTGCTCGGCATCTTCGTGTTGTTCTTCGTCTGGGTGGTCAGCTTCGAGATCAACATGCAGGGCGACCTCGAGCGCGAGCGCGCCGAGCGCGAGCACGCGGACGAGCGGCTCCGGCAGCTGGAGACGGCGCTCGCCGGGCCGCTGCGCGAGGGCCTGATCACGTTCGCGCACGGCACGATCGGCATCCGTGGCAGCGTGTTGTTCGACCTCAACTCGGCGCAGCTGCGCGACGAGGGCACCGCGCTGCTGCGCGAGATGGCCGGGCCGCTGTCCGGCTACCTCGAAGAGCGTGACGAAGTGCTGATGGTGTCGGGCTTCACGGACGACCTCGCGATTCGCCCGGTGCCGAGCAGCGCCTACCG
>DASUME010000695.1:0-2243 GCA_036277895.1 Polyangiales bacterium | reverse complement strand
GATCACGGTCTTGACGCTGGCGATCGCCAGCGCCGACCAGCCGTAGCTGGGGTCGAGCTCGGACGCCACCCACAGCATCAGCGCGAGCGCGATCGGGTTCGCCGGCACCTCGGCCACGAAGCTCACCGGGTGGATCACCGCGCGCATCTTCAGCCAGCGTGCATGGCGCTGCAGCGAGCGCTCCACCGGCATGTCGACGTTGACGTTGCGGATCGGCGTGGCGGAGAGGATCACCTTCTTGCCGGCCGCGACATACGCCTGCCCGATCAAGTAGTCCTCGGCCAGCGAGTCCTTCACCAGCTCGAGCCCACCGAGCGCGCGCAGCTCGCTCTTGCGGAACAGCATCGACTTGCCGATCACGCACGGTACGCCGCCGATCACCAGCGCCGTGCAGACGGCGGGCGCCACGTACGCGGTCAGCTGCAGGTTCTCCATCGCCGCCCCGAGCGAGCGCTCGCCGACGCCAGTCACCAGGCTGGACAGCAGCGCACCACGCTCGCGCAGCAGCTCGCTGACGACGTCGCGCACGTACGAGGGCGGCGCCCAGACGTTGGCGTCGGTCTGCAGCACGAGGTCCGTGTTGGCGGCGCGCAGGGCGCCCTGCAGGTTGCTGACCTTGGGGTTCAGGCCCCAGTGTGCATCCGTGAGCACGAAGCGAGCGCGCACCTGCGGGTGGCGCGCCGCCAGCTCCCGGGCGACCGCGAGTGCAGGGTCATCGCGGGTGGCGGTGGCGAACACGATCTCCAGCGGGCCCGGGTACTGCTGCGCGAAGAAGCTGAGCAGGCAGCGCTCGAGGTCCTCCTCCAGGCCCTTGAGCGGCTTGAGCAGCGTGATCGGCGGCAGGGCCGTGGCGCGCTGGAGCTTGGCGCGCGTGCGCACGTGGATGAAGGCCGAACCGATGCCCAAGAGGTAGAAGCAACAGGCGAATGCCGTGCAGGTGAGCAGCGCGGTGATGAGCATCGAGGTTCCGGATGCCGTTCCCGACGGCTATGGGCGAATATGCCTCGCGCGCCTGTCGGCAGTCCCGCAACTCGGACAATGTTTTACACTTCCGAGCGAGCCCTGACAGTGCCCCGGGATCAGTAGCAACCCCGGAGGCATAGCCCGCGCTCGCGCTCGCAATTCGAGCTGCACGCGAGGCTGCCGTGGTCGCAGCGCGCGTTGCAGTCGCTCTCGTATTCGTTGCAGAAGTGAAGGCAGCCGTCAGGCACCGGGCCGGCGTCCGGCGCCATCGTCACCAGCTCCTGCGAGCTCACGTTGCTCGCGGCGGCGTCCGCTTCGGCGATCTCCTTGGCCAGCGCCTCCGCGGGCTGGGTGGTGAAGCCGGGCAGCCTGGGCAGCGGCTCGCCGTTCTGCAGCGACTCGATCCGCGCCAGGGCGTAATCCACACGATGCGCGGGTTGATGCTTGGTGTAGTACGTGATCCAGGCCTGCCAGCAGGCTTCCTTGAGCGGGCTCTCGACCTTGCCGTCGAAGTCCGCGCCATAACAACGCTCGAAGTAGCGGTCGCCCTCGTGCAACAGCCGATGACTGGGTGCACAGCTCGAAGTGGTCAGCCAGAGCGCCAGCAGGGCGCTTTCGAACTTGCCGGGCCACAATGGAGAGAAGCGCATGGCGGGTCAGGCTAACACCTTCGAGATCGCGAGGCGAAAGGCGAGCGTCGGGCAGGGCTTGCTCGAGCTGCCGGGCATCGGCGAGCTGCGCCTGGCGTGGAGCGAGAAGGGCTTGCTCCTGCTCGAGCTGCCCAATACCGCGCCCGAGGCCGGCGCGCAGGCGATGGTCGACCGCGGCATCGAGGCTCCGGAGTCCATGGAGGTGCCCGCGCAATACGCCGAGTGCCTGCTCGCCTACGCGGCCGGCGAGCCGGTCGAGCCGGCACAGCTGCCGGTGGACCTCTACGGCACGACCTTTCAGCTGCGCGTGTGGGGCGCGCTGCGGAACATCCCGCGCGGCAGCGTGCGCAGCTACGGCGGCATCGCCACGGACCTGAACAACCCTCGCGCGGTGCGCGCGATCGGCATGGCCAACTCGGTGAACCCGGTGGCGATCGTGGTGCCCTGCCACCGTGTGGTCGAGAGCGGCCTCAAGCTGGGCGGCTTCGCGGCCGGCCCGAGCATGAAGCGCAAGCTGCTCGCGCTCGAGGGCGTCAGCGTGGAGGCCGAGCGCGTGCGCCCCGGCCAGCTCGAGCTCTGGGATCGCTTCGACTAGCGCTCTTCAGCGCGCCGGATTCTCCGCCAGGTCGG
>DASUME010000694.1:0-2022 GCA_036277895.1 Polyangiales bacterium | reverse complement strand
GCCGCCGCGATCAGCACGGGCTCGCTCTCCAGCGACTCCTGGAAGGCCTGTGCGGCACCGGCGAAGCTCGCGCGCACGGTGTCCGGCATCTGCAGCTCCGCGCGCACGTCCTCGATCACCTGCGTCGCCTCACCCAGCGACACGCCCTCCGCGACGTTGAACGAGAGCGTCACCGCCGGGAACTGACCCTGGTGGTTGATCGCGAGCGCGGTCTCTCCGGTCTCGAAGCGAGCCAGCGCGCGCAGCGGGACCTGCTCGCCGGTGGAAGCGCGCACGTACAGCGCGGAGAGCGTGTCCGGGCTCTCCTGGAACTTCGGCGACACCTCGAGGATCACGCGGTACTGGTTGAGCTGCGTGAAGATGGTCGACACGATGCGCTGCCCGAACGCGTCGTACAGCGTGTCGTCGATGGCCTGCGTCGGCACGCCGAGCCGCGCCGCCGAGTCGCGGTCGATCACCACCCGCGTCTCCAGGCCCTTCGCCTGCTGATCGCTGGCGACGTCCTTGAGCTCGGCGCGCTCGCGCAGCGCCGCCAGCAGCCGGGGAGCCCACTCGCGCAGCTCGTCGGGGTCGGAGTCCTCCAGCGTGTACTGGAACTGCGTCTGCGCGCTGCGGCTGTCGATCTGCAGATCCTGCACCGGCTGCAGGTAGAGGCGGATGCCCTCGACCTGACGCACCGCCTCGCCGAGGCGCGCCAGCACGGTCCGCATGTCGTCGCGGCGCTGCTCGCGCGGCGTCAGCGCGATGTTGAGCCGGCCCTGGCTGGTGCTCGCGTTGGTGCCGTCCGCGCCGATGAACGACGCCACCTCGGCCACCGCCGGGTCGCGCCGCAGCACGTCGGAGACGGCGCGCTGCAGGCTGACCATGCGCGAGAACGACACGTCCGCCGGCGCCTCGGTCACGCCCAGCACGAAGCCGGTGTCCTGCGCCGGGAAGAAGCCCTTCGGGATCACCAGCGCGAGCCACACCGTCGCCAGCAGGGTCAGCAACAGCGAGAACATGGTGGTGCGCCGGTGCAGCAGCACCCAGTCGAGCCCGCGCTCGTACGCGCGCAGGGTGGCCGCGAAGCCGCGCTCGAACATGCGCGCCAGCGCACCTTCCTTCTTGTCGTGCTCCGACTGCAGCAAGTGCGCGCACATCATCGCGGTCAGGGTCAGCGAGAGGATCGCCGAGGCGCCGACCGCGATGCTCAGCGTCACCGCGAACTCCTGGAACAGCTTGCCGATGATGCCGCCCATGAACAGCAGCGGGATCAACACCGCCACTAGGGACACGGTCAGCGACACGATCGTGAAGCCGATCTGGCGTGCCCCCTTGAGCGCCGCGTCGAACGGCTCGTCTCCCTCCTCGATGTAGCGCGCGATGTTCTCGATCATCACGATCGCGTCGTCGACGACGAAGCCGGTCGAGATGGTCAGCGCCATCAAGCTCAGGTTGTTGAGGCTGTAGTCACACAGGTACATCACGCCGAACGTCGCGATCAGCGACAGCGGCACCGCGACGCCCGGGATGATGGTCGCGCGCAGGCTGCGCAGGAACACGTAGATCACGCCGACCACCAGCACGATGGTCAGCGCCAGCGTGAACTGCACGTCCTCCACCGACGCGCGCACCGTCTCGGTGCGGTCGGCCAGCAGGCGCACGTGGATCGCCTCGGGCATGCTCGCCGCCAGCTGCGGCAGCAGCGCCTTCACGCGATCCGCGGTCTCGATCACGTTGGCGCCCGGCTGGCGCTGCACGTTGAGCAAGATCGCGCGCTGCTCGCCGGCCCAGCCCGCCAGCTGCGAGTTCTCGACGTCGTCGACCACCTGCGCCACGTCGCGCAGCCGGATGGCCGCGCCGTTCTTGAACGCCAGCAGCAGCGGCTCGAACGAGTCCGCCGTGCCCAGCTGGTCGTTGGTGGCCAGCGTGTAGTTCTGGCGCGGGCCGTCGAGGTTGCCCTTGGGTTGGTTGACGTTGGCCGCCACCAGCGCGCTGCGCAGCTCCTCCAGCGCCATGCCGGTGCCGGCGAGTGCGATCGGA
>DASUME010000693.1:0-8358 GCA_036277895.1 Polyangiales bacterium | reverse complement strand
GGACCACAGAGCGCCTCCTGCAGAGCCTCAAACTGCCCGATCGAGATCTGATCGTGGCGCAGGTACGACTCGAGCCGGAACACGCGCTCGGACGGGATCCGGATCGTCACCACCGCGGCGCTGGTGATGGGTGGCAGGAAGGCGCTGAACCGCCAGCGAAGCGGCGGCGGCAACGCGGCCTCGATGATGGGGTATCCCTCCCGGGGCCGCTCCTCCCCCAGCGTCGCGGCCGTCTTCACGAGCGCAGCGCGCGCGGCATGTCCCATGCGCACGCCTGCATCTTCAATGCCCACACCGGAACGCTCGACGAAGACGCGGTCGTCGTCGTTGAGCATCACCTCCGTGATGAGCTCGCGCTCAAGCGTCTCCCAGAGCTTCACGGGAAGAAGAGCTCGGAACTTCGCCTCCAGCGTATCGCGCTGATCCGGCCTAAGGAGCACGGCGACCGTCCTTGCGGGCTTCACGCTCACGCACCTCCGCGAGCGCAAACAGCTCGCCGACGCGCACGGGGCGTGTGATCTGGCTGATGTCGCGCTCCGCAGGATCGCCCTCTGCGTCTTCGTGGAGCCAGGCGCGGAACGTCTTGGTCGGCAGTTCGGACAGCTCGGCAGGGAGCGGCGGCGCGTCGGAGACGCGGCGCGCACTCGAAGGCAGCGTCACGTCCGCAAGCTCCGAGATGTCGACGGTCACCGTCGCAAGCGCCGTCGCTTCCTCCTCCTCGAGGTCAGGGGGGCGGAGACCGTCCGAAGCGAGATCCGTCGCGTCGACGTCTCCGCCCCCCGTCGGCAGGTGGGGGGAAGGGGAAGAGGCTGGTTGCAGGAGAGCATCCACAGCGCGCGCGTCATCGCGCTCCGTCAAGAGACTCTCCAAGCGCGCTAGGATGCGCCCTGTCGCTTGCTGCGCGGTCACGTACTGCGCGGCCTTCGTTTCTGCCTGGTGACCGTGCTCGGTGAGAAGCTCCGCGAGGTAGCGCAGGTCATCACGAATCGCGGCATGGCGTCGCCGGCCTGCTCGCGCGCACAGCGCGTAAACGATGCCGCTCGGCACAGCCGCTACGAGCAAGTCGCGCCCGAAATCGAAGAACGACATCGCGCCTCCCAAGTTCGTTCACTGACTACCGCCGCAAGAACGCCTTGGCAACTTAAAATGCAGTTCGCTTAATAAAAGTTATTGCCGGACCCAATACGACGCGGACATTATCCCGGCATGAATCATTGCCCAGAGACGGGGCGCTCTCGGCTCGCGGTGTCACGCGCTCTCGCGGTCGTCGCAGCTGTGACGCTGGGCGCGCCCACGCTCGCGCGCGCGGAGCAACCTGATGTAGCCCTGATTCCCGTGACGGGTCGTTCGCAGTCGTCGCACGCTCTTCAGCGCATCGAGGCGACCATCGAGCGTGCCCTTCGCGCGCGGGAGATCGAAGCAGCCACTTCTTCCGACCTTCGCAAGCGCGTCGAGCAGCTCTCTTCGCGAGAACCTGTCGAAGCCAGCGAGGAGGAGCTCGAGGAGTTCGTGGCGCTCGGCCGCGATGCGCCGCGGGCCATTGCAGAGGGGGACTGGGACCGAGCATGGCGTGAGCTCGAGCCCCTCACGCAGCGTACGAGCCGCGCGCTGGAGAGCTTCAACCGTGACCCGATCGCAGCGCGTCACCTCTTTCGCGCCTGCCTCCTGCGTACGCGTGTTCTTTACGAAGCTGGCAACGAGGAGGGCGCGGTCGACCAAGCCATGGAGTGCCGTGCGCAGAGCCCTGGCATGGAGCTCTCGACCGCGACCACCGAGCTACCCGAGTACCTCCTCGGTCTCTTGCAACGCGCTGCGGCCACTTCGGCGGCGCGCGCCTCCACGCTGCGCATCGACACGGCAAGCGGCGCGAGCTGTCCGGTGCGCGTCAACGGCGCGCTCGTCGGGTCGACGCCTTTCGAGCTGACACGGCTCCCGTCCATGCTGACGACCGTGCAGGTCGAATGCGACCCGACGCGTATCGGACGCGTTCACGTGCTGACCGCCGCCAACCTGTCGGCCCAAGACCTGGTGGTCGACACGGCCTACGAGGCAGCGCTTCGTACGAGCCCCCCCGGCTTGCGTCTCTCGTACGACCATCCCGATCCGGACCTCGCCAAAGAACACGCACGCACGGTGTTGACCCTGACGAAGATGCGCGCCGCACTTCTGATCGTTCCGGCTGCACATGGCGATTGGGAGCTCCGGCGCGTGGACGCAAATGCTGCAGGCGCCGCAGTACGAGTCCCAGCGGACCTTCGTGGCCTCGACCTCGCGCTGGAACGCGTGCTCCAACTGCAACCTGACCCCATCGGCCCCCGGAGCGGGCCCGTCTCGCGCGCCGCGCCAACACGTCGGCGCATATCCCCCCTGGCGATCGCTACCCTGACGCTCGGCGTGGGCCTCGAGGCAGGCGCCATCTGGGCCGTGCGCCGCCATGCGAGCGAGGGGCGAGCGTTTCGTCAGACCGTCTCCTCGGATCCTGCCTATCTAGCGCAGGGCCAGAGGTGGTCTCGTGCCCGCGCGGCACCTTTCTGGGCCCAGGGCGCGTCCAGCGCCTTCGCGGCAGTTGGCGCCGCCGCGCTGGGCGTGAAGGGCGCTCGCGAGGCGTGGCCTTCTTGGTGGACCTTCGCGGGAACGAGCCTAGGCGCTTCCCTCGCCCTCTGGGGCAGCATCGAACTGGCTCGAGGAGGCGCGTGCGCGACTGGACCGACCGACCTCCGGCAATGCGTCCTCGCCCAGCAACAGCTCGACCGCGGCGCGCTCCTCCTGATGGGGTCGCTTCCCTTCTTCACCATACCCCTCGCAAACTGGCTCGCCCGGGGGTCACGCCAAGACCGGATGACGGTGCACTCTGCGGTGTCCCCACAGAGCGTTTCGACAACGTTCACCCTGCGGTTTTAGGAGCGAGGGATGCCCAACGCACCGAGGCCACTCGACGACGCGCGCGGGCTATGCCAGGCCATGGTACCGAGCCACGCAAGCAGTGCCCCGCATCCCGGCACCGCCGCCTGCACTCTGGGCTCCGGACAACGGCCGATGTCGAGTCAACCCCCGCCCCCTCCCACGGATAGCGTCCGGCCGCCCCACGGGGTGCAACGGATCGGTCCGTATGAGGTCGTACGGCGACTCGGCAAAGGCGGCATGGGAGAGACCTTCTTGGTGCACCTTCGCGGCCCAGGCGGGTTCACGCAACGGCTGTGCGTGAAGCGCATGCTCCCTGCTCCCGAGGACAAGGGGTCGAGCACCGAAGACGGCTGCGAAGAGGGCTACGAACAGGGCAACGCGGAGGATTACTTCCTCGACGAAGCACGCGTGCTCGCGATGTTTGACTGTGATCGCATCGTGCGCCCGCAAGGACACCCTGCGCGTGACGACGCCGGCGTGTGGTACTTCGCCATGGAGTACGTCGATGGAGTCGATCTCGGCAAGCTCCTGAGCACGTCATCGCCGCGTCGTGATCCTCTCCCGCCCGAGCTCGCGATCGAAGCAATCTACGATGCCGCAACCGCTCTCGAGCACGCGCACGCGCTGAAGATCATCCACCGCGACTTCTCCCCCTCGAACCTCCTGACGCGCATCGACGGAACGTCGAAGCTCCTGGACTTCGGCATCGCGGCGTATCCGGGCCGGCAGCGGCACACCGGGATCAAGCTTGTTAAGGGCAAACCCGAGTACATGTCGCCGGAGCAGGCGCGCGGCCAGGAACTCACAACCGCGAGCGACATCTTCAGCCTCGGCTCCGTGGCGTACCAGGCGCTGAGTGGCGGTCACAGCCCATTTCGTGCGGGCGCCGACATCCCCACCCTCCTGAACATCACGCAAGTCTCGTACACGCCACTGGACGAGCGAGTGCCCGAGCTGTCGCCGGACATCGTGCAACTCGTGCACGACATGCTGCAGGCAGACCCCACGCGGCGCCCCACAGCAGGCCAGGTCCGCGAGCGCCTCGAGCCTCATCGCGCGCGCCACGCGCGCAAAGAACTCGGCGCGCGCGTGGCACAGCGTCTTTCCTCCGCGGGCGGACTCAACACGCCTTCCATTCCGCTCGCGCGCCCACCCTCGGAGTCCGACCAGATCGCCGCATTCATGGACCCGATCGAAGCCGAGGCACAGCGTATCCGCGCCGAAGAGATGGTAGCGGCCGCCAGCTCGAGCTCGTCACACCGGGTGCACTCCGAAGCGGTCCCCACACCGACGACCTACGCGGGCCGACCGTCCGCGATACGCAGCACGGAGATCGCTGCCACCGAGGACCCACGCCGAGCCGAGGCTGCGCCGCGCCACCGCAGGCGCAAGCGCTACGCAGTGTACGGCGGCGGTGTGGTCCTGGCCGCGGCGGCAGCGCTCGTGGTTCTGTCAGCCCTGCCGCACGAAACTCCACGCAAGGCTGCGACGACGGCTGCTACGGGCGCTGCGGAAGCACCACCGCTCCGGCCGGCAACCGCGCCCACGGCAACGATTCCCAGGACGGAACAAGAGTCTACGGCCGAGAGCACGTCTCCCACCGCGCCATCCCCGTTGCCACCGAGCTCGGCGCCAGCACCACAACCTGCGTCGAGCCCAGCGCCAAAGCCGAAGCGTACTCCGATCAAGAAGGGCGGTACCGAGCAGCTCCAGGCAACGGTGATCGCAGTCGTCGTGCCCTCCGGAGAAGTACGAGTGAACGACGGTCCGTGGCAAGCCGTGCGCGCGACCGCGGTTGTACCGGCAACGAGCACGGTCCGGATCGAAGCCCGCGGCCCCAAGCCCTCACAGCGCCGCGTGGACACCTTCACCGTCCGGTCGGGAGAGACCGTGCACAAAATCCGCTGGTAGCAGCTCCGGCAAATCACAAGAGAAAACGGCGTGAGGGGCCGGAGATCTCCCCGACGCAGATTTCTTGAGTACACTGCGTTTTGTGAGCAGCAAAAAGGTCTCCGCAAAGCTTCGCTACTTCGCCACCCGCGCAGAATCGGACCCTGCGCGGCAGTGGGAGGCGACCGCTGACCCGTCGCTCAAAGTCGAGAGCGAGTTCGGGGCGCGCGCTCGCGCGCTCCTCGCCATCCAACTCCGAGAGCACTACGGTCCGAGCGTCGCCATCGAGTTCGAGTACGCGGTCGCCAAGGGCACCCACGTGGCACTCCTCGAGGAGCAGCCGAGCAGCACACGCGCGGCAGCCTGGCGCGCGACCTTGCTGGGACATCCGGACGTGACCGCGACCAGCCACAGCACCAAGAGCGTTCGCACCGCGCTCACGGATCGACTTCGCAAGCGCTTCGGCGCCGACGCCACGCTGCACGCGTACGACGTCCTCCTTGCGCCGGAGGCCCACGAACGCCTCATCGCCTACCTCATCGATCGGCACGCCTGGGAGCGGCTCAGCAAGACGGTTCCTGTTACCCGCGATAGCCTGATCCGCGACTTCGGGGCACGCGGGCTCATGAACGCCGAGACGGCCGCGTGCTTGGAGCTGCAGGCCAATTTCGTGTCGCAACTGGCCAAACGCGCGACGGACGAGACCGAGGTCGTCGCCACGAAGACCGGCGTCACCAGCTCGTCCAAGCGCTAAGCGAACCATTCACACACGCGGCGTGCCCTCGCGGTAAGGCGGCTTCCGTCGCCGGTCCGCGGCACTGGAGCTGCGCGTGACCGCCAGGTTCCGGCCGTGAGCGCGCGGGCGCGCCGCGCCAGCCGGCTAGCCCCAACACGGCCTCTCAGCGGCCTCGTTGCAACGGCCCACCGCCAGCTCGCCCTCCGGGCGTTCGCCGCAGCGCCGTTCCGCCTCACACATGTCTCACGACTAGATTTTGATAAGCGAACTTCTTTTTATTGTGCATAACACTTAAAACCTGCTCTATACCTCAGAAGCACAACACAGGAGCTTCTGATGAGAGCCATCCCCACCACCTTCCTCCTGCTCGCCCTCACCGCATGTGGAGACGACGCAAAAATCCCATGCCCCGTCGGCGCGGAAGCGCGAAACGGCGTGTGCGACCCCGTCACGGACGACAATATCGACGGCATTGCCGAGCTCGACGGCGGAAGCGAGAACACGCCCACGTGGCCGATCCGCGACGCGAGCTACGTTCCACCGTCACGCGACGCCGCGCCGCCGGACTTCAGCGTCGGAACCAGCAGCGATAGCGGGACGAAAGCCTCCACGGCAACGAACGACGCCAGCGCGGCAGATAGCGCCGACGCCCAGGTCAAGGCGCCCGACACCGGCACCGCGCGTCCTTGCTATGTCGATCTGGATGGCGATGGAGAAGGGTCGGGAGAGCCGGTCCCGTGCGCGCTGGACGCGGTCTACAACCGACGCGACTGCGACGACGACAATGCCAAGCGCGCGACGAATCTCGCGGAGTTGTGCGACCAGGTCGACAACGACTGCGACGGGCAAACCGACGAAGACAACGTGTGCGCACCCAAGTGCATCCCGCACGCGGAGAGCTGCAATCTCCTCGACGACGACTGCGACGGCATCGTCGACAACGGTCTCGCGAATCTCTGCGGCGGCTGCAAGCCGCTCGATCATGCGCCCGGGGCCGCTTGCGTGGTCGGTCAGGGTGTCTGCCAGGTGAGTGGCGTCTACGCGTGCGATGGCATCGACGCGCTGCGCTGCAAGCTCGCCGACGGAGCGGTCATGCCCGCACCTTCCCCCGAGGCCTGCGACCAGGTCGACAACGACTGCGACGGGCAAACCGATGAGGACGGCGTCTGCATTCCCAAGTGCATTCCGCGTCCGGAAACCTGCGACAACTCGGACGAGGACTGCGACGGTGTCATCGACAACGGCGTCAAGAACGCGTGTGGCGGGTCTTGCGCATTTCCGATCAGCAACGCGCCCAACTCGACCTGCATCGTCGGTGTCGGCGCGTGCCAGCGCGAAGGGTGGTGGTTCTGCTCGCCTGACCTGCTCAGCACGTATTGCACTGCGCTACCGGGGACCCCGGAGGACGTCACCGGCGTTTGCCGGAAGGCCGATGGCATCGACAACGACTGCGACGGGAAGGTCGACGAACCCGAGCAGGCCCACGACGTCTTCGGCGGCGGCTTCTTGAGCACCGGCCAGTGCAAGGGCTGACCTCTACGCCAACACAGCAAAGGAACACTGCGGCATGACACGCGAGAACCAAGCCCAGGCCCACCTCACCGTGCACCTCATCGTTGCGCTCGACGAAGCGGAGGAGTGGCGCGCCAGCGTCGACCGCGCCTACGCAAGCGGCCTGCCCCCGCTCGTGACGCATCTTACCGGCGTGGGCAGCTCGCCGAAGCACGCGGTGAACTCGTACCGAAAGCAGCTGCAGCAGCAAGCGCTGGGACTGCCGCTTCCGGAACTGCAGTTCCGGATCGCACTTCCCGAAGCATTGCAGCAGGAGCTCGACGACTACTTCGCGGAAGAGCAGACCCTCGAAAAGCTGAACAAGGACCTGCGCACCAAGCAGAGGGGAATTGTTCGGCGCATGGGCAAGATTCGCGTTCCACGTAGCCTCATCAGCGAGACGTTCGGTCTCTCGCCTCCGACGATCAAAGCCCTGGTCCATCCGGCGCGCTTCAACGTGGCGCTGGGCAGCCACGACTGAATCCGGAACGCCGATGCCCCGCGCGCCCTCGAACGTGCAGCCGTCTTCGCTCGACAGCGACGGATGGTCTGAGCGCGCACTCAGCGAGCTGACACACCTTCGCCTCGAGCTCGCCGTGCCGCACGCGCCGGAGGCGGAGCGCGCGCTGCTCGGCGGGCTCTTGCTCCGCTCTGACTGTTACGGCGAGGTCGCAACGAGGCTCTGCGAGGAAGACTTCCACCTCGCAGCGCACCGCGACATCTTCTCCGTCATGACCGCCCTCGCGCGGACGAACATGCCGATCGACACGGTCACGGTGCGAGAGGTGCTGGCTCAGCGCGGTCGGCTTGAGACGGTCGGTGGTGACGACTACCTGCTCGGCCTGACCGACACGATTCCGATCCTCGACCACCTTTGCAGCTACGCCAAGCTCATCCACGACCGGGGTCGCCAGCGTCGTCTCGTGGCGCGCTCGATCGCCCGGCTGGCCGCTTTGACGTCCGTGAACACGAGCCTCGCGAGAAGACAGAATGCGAACACGGAGAGAACTCGCTAGGAGCAAGGAATGACTGCTCTCGACCTCAAGCAAGCGCACGAGCAGCTAGTCGCACTCCTGCGCGCGAGAGCCGAGCAACTGCGGGCCGGGAAGCGACTGGCCGCCAAGAAGCGAGCACGCTGGATCATGCTGATTGGCGTCACGATGGCCCTTCCGTCGATGTTGACTGGGGCTGAATGGGGCCCAAGACCCGATTGGGACCAACAATTCCACTTGGCTGGCTTGGTGTTGTACGTCCTCGCCGGAGCGTGGCTCTTCTTC
>DASUME010000692.1:0-8928 GCA_036277895.1 Polyangiales bacterium | reverse complement strand
GTGCCCGCCGCGTTGCCGCAGGTGTTGACCGCGGTCGAGCCGCTCATCGAGTACTTGTAGAAGTGCGGGGCCACGCTGAAGCCGATGCCGTCGTTCACCGCGAAGCCGCCACCGAACGTGCTGCCGGCCTTCTGCGTGCCGGGAGCGCCCGTGATCACCTTGGTGTCCGTGCCGTTGCTCGGGAAGCAGTTCACCTGGAAGCCGGCGCTGATGCCGCTGCCGGTGCGCTCACGCGAGTAGTAGCTCGCGGCCGAGTCGAACATCTTGGAAAGGTTCTCGGTCGCTTCCACCGTCTTGGCGCGGCGGATGTAGGTGACGAACGCCGGGATGGCGATCGCGGCCAGGATGCCGAGGATGGCGACCACGATCATGAGCTCGATCAGCGTGAAACCAGACTTCTTGTTCAACAGCTTGCGCATTCGTCCAACTCCTCGGCGGGGTCCGCCATCGTTCTTCCGGACCTGCGACGCAGCGCAGGTCGTCATCGTCTCTATGCCGGTAAACAATGCAGACAACGTGCCGCGCCGGTTTGCTCACGTGCCGGGCAAGAACTGGCGAGCTAGCTCGCACACGAGCCCGAGACGCTGCCGCGTTACGTCAGTTCGGGCTCCGCGAGCTGCCGTGAATTGTCAGACTACATCGCGCCTTACTCTGCGCGGCTGAACGCAAAAGAGCCGCATGCGTGGTGGCATGCGGCTCTCTCGGGCAGACGGTCTGCAGACCTTACTACTCCCAGCCCGCCGCGTTGCTATACCAGAGCCCGGAGGACGCGCTGTAGCCCTCGACGTAGATCGGCGTGCCGTCGTTGTCGAGATCGCCCTTTGCACGCGAGACGAACCAGAAGTCCGAGCCCGTGAAGCCCAGCGTGTCTCCCGACGGCTGCGTCCCAGGCGGGCCTGCCACGACCTGATACTGGAAGTACGTCTTCAATCCGGGCGGATACGCTCCGAGCTGCCGGTAGCCGAGCCCGAGGCTGCCACTCGCCGGCGCCTGCTCCCACAAGTACATCTTGTCCGTACCCAGCGAGCTCGGGTAGTAGACGTTGTCTGCCAGCTTCGCGGTCTGCCCGTTGATCGCGCAGTACGAGCCGAAGTCTGCGCGATAGCTCTCCTGGCGCGACTTGATCTCGGACAGGAAGCCCACCGCCTCCGCCATCTTGGAGCGATAGACGTACGACCGGTAGCGAGGGATCGCGATCACGGCGAGGATGCCGAGGATCGCGACCACCATCATCAGCTCGATCAAGGTGAAGCCGGAGGCCGGCTTCTTCAGACTACGACGCATGCGAACCTACCTGGGACTACGCTTCCTCCGCATCGTCGAACGCTGACGATCCGGACTCCTCGCCCAGCCCGTACTTCGCGAGCCGATAGCGCAGAGAGCGCAGAGTCATGCGTAATAGCTTCGCAGCATTGGTCCGGTTTCCGCCAGTGCGTTCGAGCGCCTGCACCAGCATGCCGCGCTCCAGCGCACCGAGCTGTGCGTCGAGGTCGACGCCCTCTGCGGGCAGCACCGGCGGCGCGGCCGGACTCTCCGCCGCCTCATCACTCAGATCGCTGCGCACCACGAGCGGCTCGCTCGCCAGCGCCACCGCACGCTCGATCACGTTCTCGAGCTCACGCACGTTGCCCGGATAGCGCTGCTGCACGATCCACGACATCGCCTCGGGTGACAAGCTGAGCCGCTTGCCCTCGAGCGCCGAGTGCTTGAGCAGGAAGTGCTGCGCGAGCGTGGGCACGTCTTCCATGCGCTCGCGCAGCGGCGGCAGCTGAATGCGGATCACGTTCAGGCGATAGAACAGGTCCTGACGGAAGCTGCCCTCGCGCACCGAGACCTCCACGTCGCGGTTGGTCGCGGCCACCACGCGCACGTCGACCTCGATCTCTTGCTGGCCGCCCACGGGCCGCACCTTGCGCTCCTGCAGCACGCGTAGGAGCTTCACCTGCAGCGGCGTCGGCAGCTCGCCGATCTCGTCGAGGAACAGCGTGCCGCCGTTGGCCGCGCGAAACAGGCCGTCCTTGCGCGCGGTGGCGCCGGTGAACGCGCCCTTCTCGTGCCCGAACAGCTCGCTCTCCATCAGGCTCTCGGGCAGCGCGCCGCAGTTCACGGTCACGAACGGCTGCGATGCGCGCTCGCCGGTCTGGTGCAGCGCGCGTGCGACCACCTCCTTGCCGGTGCCGCTCTCGCCCGTGATCAACACGCTCGAGCGGCCGCTCGCCACGCGCCGCACCACGTCCATCACCGCCTGCATACGCGGAGCTTTGCCGACCAGGTCACCGAGCTGGAAGACGCCCTTCACGCGCGCCCGCAGGGTGCGGTTCTCGTGCACGATCGAGCGCTTCTCCAGCGCCTTCTCGATCTGCGCCAGAAGCTCCGTGTTCACGAACGGCTTCTGCACGTAGTCGTAGGCGCCGAGCCGCATTGCCTCCACCGCTTGCTCGGTGCTGGCGAAGGCCGTGATCATGATCACTTGCAGCGCGTCGTCGCGCTGCTTGGCCGCTTCCAGCACCTGCATGCCCGAGCCGTCGGGCAGGGCGAGGTCGCTGACCACCAGGTCGTAGCGAGCCTCCCCGCGCAACGCCTCGAGCGCGGCACGACAGGTCGAGGTGGCCTGGACTTCGTAGCCAGCGCGCCGCAGCAAGACCTCGAGCATCTCGCGCAGCCCCGCTTCATCGTCACAGACGAGGATGCGCGCTGCGCTCAAGCAAAGCCCGCCTTCTTGGGCGCGTTCTCCTTGGGAGGCTGCACCGACACCGCGAAGATCGCCGCGTAGTCCGCGAACACGGTCGCGGACTCCTTGGTCTTGAGCAGCACGAAGGCGTCCTCGAGGCGCGCCTCCTCGACGCTCGACACGGCCAGGCCGCGCCCGTCGTCGCCGATGTAGAAGGTCAGCCGCTGCTCGGCGTTGGCCTTGAACGAGTTGGCCTTCTCCTGGAGGTTACCGGCCGCGCGCAGGATGGTTTGCAAGGTATCGCGAGTCATGCACGGAATCGTCCGCGTGACGCGCCGTTCCGTCAAGCAGACGCCGGAAATTCAGAGCTGTGCGCCCTGATCGCGGGCGTACTCCACGAAGTCGGTCACGTCGCGGCGCACGCGGCGCTCGGCGTCGTCGAGGGACGGCGCACCACGCTGCACCAGCAACGAGTTGCCTTCGTAGCCGTACGCGCGCTCGTCGAGCACCAGCACCTGGATCGCGCGTTTCCCGTCGGTCGCGGACACGATCCGCAGCGGGCTGTCAGGCGTGGCGGCGGGCAGATCGCGATGTGCGCGATCGTCGGTGCCCGCCCACTCGATCGCAAACGTCGGCTCCCCGAAGCGCACGTCGGCCTGCAGCGGCGCACCCTCCAGCGTCAGCACGGCCGCGCTCTCGGCGATCGCACCGGCCTCGCGCAGGGCCTCGCGCATCGCGAGCAGCGCCTGCGTCTCGCTCAACAAGCGCGGCTCTGGCGCGCCGGGCTGCGTGGGCACCGGTGCCCCGGAGCCGCAGCCCACGAGCAAGAGCAGCAGCAAGCGCTTCATTGCAGCGTGATCGGGTACTTGAACAGCGTGTCCGGCCCCGAGAACTTCGCGAACCGAATGCCCTGCGCCGCCTTGCGCAGGCAGTCGCCGCTGTCGCCGGTGGTCACCACCGCGGGCCCGCTCAGGTTCACCGCGCGCGGCACGCCGTCGCTGCCCACCTTCATGCCGAAGATCAGCTTGCCCGTGATCTCGCCGTCGCTGTCCACCAGCACCAGGCAGCGCCGGATCTTCGCGATCGCGCTGTCGAAGCCGGCCTCGATCTGGCTGCCGCTGAGCTGCGCCTCGCCGCCGGCCATGTCGACCTGCCGATCGCCGTCCCAGTCGAGGTCGTCCCCGGTGGTCGCGCTCCCCGATGGGGCCGTGCGCGACTTGGCCGGCCGCTTCTTCTTCGGCTTCTTCGGGTCGGCGTCGACCGCCTCCGGCTCCTCGGCCGCGGCCACCACGACCGGCTCCGGAGCTGCGCCGAAGCTCAGCTGCCCCTTCGCCGCCAGCACCGCGGCAGCGGCTCCGTACAGGACCGTCGCAACCAGGAAACCCAAGAAAAAACGCGCCACGGAGCGCTTATAACCCAGTCCCCTCACGCCTGCAGGGTTGACCGGGATCCCAGGGCCGAACATAGTTCAGTGTTTTTTGAAACTTCTGTGCGTTCGGGAGATGACCACATGATTCCAGCCGCCGAGCGAGAGGTCCTGAGCGAAGCCGCGAGCAAAGACCCGTCCTCGGCGGCCGCCGCCCAGCACCTGGACGCGATCTCGCGGCTGCTCGCGGAGACGCTTCCGGTGCTGGAGCGCACGGTGCTCGGCGCCGCGGACGGGGCCGCGCCCCTGGACAAGGCGAGCCTGCACCTGCTCGACGCAGGCGGAAAGCGCGTGCGCCCCACCGCCTGCCTGCTGATGGCCGCGGCCTGTGGCGGAGACCCGCGCCGGGCGGTCGCCGTCGCCGCCGCGACCGAGCTCATCCACTCCGCGACCTTGTTGCACGACGACGTGATCGACGAGGGCGAGGAGCGCCGCAACCGGCCCTCGAGCCGCGTGTTGTGGGGGAACCTGGTCAGCGTGTTGTCTGGCGACCTGCTGCTGATCCGCGCGCTCTCGCTGGTCGAGCAAGCCGGCATCCCCGGCGCGATGCACGACATGCTCGGCACGCTCGAGCGCTTGATCGGCGGTGAGGTCGCGCAGCTGCACGCGCGCGACCGCGACGATCTCGGGCGCGATGGGTACCTGCGCATCGTCGAGGGCAAGACCGCTTCCCTGTTTGGCTTCGCCTGCCGCAGCGGAGCGCGTCAGGCGCGCCGCGACGATCTGATCGTGCCCGCGGGCGAGTTCGGCGAGCAGGTCGGCATCGCCTTCCAGGTGATCGACGACGTGCTCGATCTGTCGGGCGACGCGCGTGAAGTGGGCAAGCGCCTCGGCGCCGATCTCGCCGAGGGCAAGACCACGATGCCGCTCGCGATCGCGATGGAGCGCGACAGCTCGGGCGAGCTGGCCGAGCTGCTGCCGCGCGCGCGCCGCGGGGATGCCGAGGCTGCACGTGCGGTCAGCGACCACGCTATGGTACGGCTCGGTTGCGACGAGGCGCGCGCATTCGCGGCAGATCGCAGCCGTGCCGCCCTGGATGCGCTCGATCGCTTGCCGAACAACCGCGCGCGTGAGTTGCTGCGAAGCCTCGCGTTGGTGTTGACTCGTCGCAAGACCTGAGGGGACACGATGGTTGCGCGATCCGACGAGACGCAAGACGCGCCCGAAGCGCCCTCGGACCTGTGGCCGAGCGAGCAGCTACTGAGCGATGCGGTCGGGCGCCTGATGGAGTTCTGGGGCTTCAAGCGCCACATGGGCCGGATCTGGACCGTGCTCTACCTGTCCGACGAGCCGCTCGGCGCGACCGATCTGCGCGACAAGCTGCAGCTGTCGGCGGGCTCGGTCTCGATGGCGCTCAACGACCTGCTGCGCTGGGGCGTGGTGAAGAAGATCTGGATGCACGGCCAGCGGCGTGACTACTTCGTCGCCGAGAGCAACCTGTGGAAGATGATCTCGCGCGTGTTCCGCGAGCGTGAGCTGGTCGAGATCCTGGAGGCGATCGGCGCGATGGAGAGCGCGATCGCGTCACTCGAAGACAAGCTCGTCTCGAGCGACGCCGCCGTGCGCCAGCGCGCGGCCACGCAGCAAGCGCGCATCGAGCGCCTGCTGGAGCTCGCGCGCCTCGGCCGCAAGCTGATCGAAGGCCTGCTGGACTCCGCGCGCCTCGACGCGATGCCGCTCACCAAGTTCTTGCTGGGCGCCGTGCGCCGCACGTGATCAGGTGACGGCGCCGCCCGCGACGGCGCCCTTGACGAGCACCTCGACGATGCCGCGCAGGAAGACGTCGTCGACCTCTTCCACGTGGTGCACCATGCGGTTGATCAGCGGCGCGACCGCGATCTCCGAGATCATCTCGACGTTGCTGGCGGCCGGGATCTCGCCGCGCGCGATCGCGCGCTCGAACGGCGCGCGGCGCGCAGCGACGTGGGTCGCGCGCATGCGGCGCAGCACGCCGGCGACCTCGGGGTGCGCGCGCTCGGCCTGCATCATGCGGGCGATGCCGCGTCCAGCCGGAGTATCCATGATGCGCGAGCGCAGGTCGCTCAGCATGGCCGTCAGGTCTCCGCGCAGCGAGCCTGTGTCGTAGACCTCTGGCTTGGGCGCGAGCCGCTCGACCGCCGCGACCACCAGCTCGCTCTTTTGGGGCCAGCGCCGGTAGATGGTGGTCTTGTTGACGCCCGAGCGGGTGGCGACGTCTTCGATACGAAGGTTTGCGTAGCCCACGCGACCGAGCTCCTCGGCGACCGCCGTAAGGATGGCTTCCACGACTCGCGCGCTGCGTCCCTGAACGCGAACGTTCTCGGTACGGCGGGTCGGACGCAGGCTGGGGGAACGATCGCTCTCGGTGGAGGCGGCAGCGGCGGCAGATTCAGTCATCGTGGGTCCTTCTCGATTCACGTCAGCTCTCGCGGGGTTGCAGGGGAGGGTCCGAGAGCCGCTCGGGGTATTATGGCAACAATCTGTTGCGGCAGCCAGGGTTCAAATGTACTATGGCAACAGGTTGTTGCCTCAGGAGTTGCGGCCCGATGTCTAACGCTGTTGTCACCGATTCCGTTTCCATGCGTTCCGAGCCCGAGGCGACTCCGTTGACCAGCTCCCGCAGCCTGCATCCGACCTCGGAGGTAACCGCCCCGACGTCGTCATGGTTCAGCAAGCGCAGGTCGGTCGTGATCCTGGCAGCCCTTTTGTCGGGCCTGGGCGGGTTCGGTTACTACCGATCCGTCCGCGGCATCGAATCCACGGACAATGCCCAGGTCGATGCCGATGTGGTCGCCGTGCCCGCTCGCGTGGGAGGCGTCGTCCTAAAGCTATACTTCACAGAGAATCAGCGCGTGGCAAAGGGTGCTCTGCTCGCCGAGCTCGATGCGGCGCCGCTTTCGGCGAAGCTGGCGCAGGCGGAGGCAAGCTTGCTTGCGGCGCAGGCGAGCGCAGAGGCCGCCGAGGCGGAGGCGCTGTTGGCCGGAGCTGACGCCGTCGGCAACCGCGACGTCGCCCGCGCGAACCTCACCAACAACACCGTTGGCGTGAAGGCGTCGAGCGACGCCATCCGCGAAGGCGAGGCGCAGCTCGAGAACGCGCGCGCTGCTTCCAGGCAGTCGGAGCTCGATCTGACGCGCGCCAAGCAGCTGTTCGCCTCGGGCGCCTTCACGCGCTCGCAGCTCGACAGCGCGCAGACCGCCCACGAGCGCGCCGTGAGCGCGCAGGCGGCCAGTGCCGCGCGCCTGTCGGGCTTGCGGCTCGCGACCGCGCAGTCGCAGTCCCGCGTGGCCGAGGCGTCGGCGCGCCTGAAGCTGAGCGACAACGTCGACACGCTCGTGCGAGAAGCCAAGGCGCGCGCGGCGGTGGCGCACGCCAACGTGGAGACCGCCCGCGCGGTGCGCGATCTGGCGGCGCTCGACCTCTCGTACACCAAGGTGGTCGCGCCCGAAGAGGGTGTGGTCTCGAAGAAGAGCGTCAACGCGGGCCAGAGCCTGGCCAGTGGTCAGACCATCGTGCAGCTGGTGACCGACGCGCGTTGGGTGACCGCGAACTTCAAGGAGACGCAGCTCGAGCACATGCGCGCCGGCCAGCCCGTGCAGTTCAGCGTCGACGCGTACCCGGGCGTCGCGCTGACCGGCGATGTGGAGAGCTTCTCGGGAGCCACCGGCGCGCGCT
The DNA here is from genome assembly GCA_036277895.1 of Polyangiales bacterium. GTDB lineage: Bacteria > Myxococcota_A > Polyangia > Polyangiales > DASUME01 > DASUME01. The sequence goes on along the minus strand of DASUME010000692.1, from coordinate 1,177 downwards.
TCACGCTGCTGCCGCCCGACAATGCCACCGGCAACTTCACCAAGGTGGTACAGCGCGTGCCGGTGCGCATCCACGTGCGCAGCGTGCCGCACGGACTCTCGCTCCGCCCGGGCATGAGCGTCGAGCTCGACGTCGACACCAACGAGCACGGCTGATGACCAGTGCAGCTGTCTCCTTCGCGCCGGCGCTGCCGGTCGCGAAGCCGGTCAACAAGTGGTTGGTCGCGATCGCGGTCGCGATCGGTGCGCTGCTCGAGGTGATCGACACCAGCATCGTGAACGTGGCGCTGACCGACATCCAGACCACCGTCGGCGCCTCGCTCTCGCAGGCGAGCTGGGTGGTGTCGAGCTACGGCGTCGCCAACGTGATCGTGCTGCCGCTGACCGCGTGGCTCGGCGCGCGCTTCGGCAAGAAGCGCTACTTCTTGTTCTCCCTGATCGGCTTCACGGTCGCGTCCGTGTTGTGCGGCATGGCCACCAGCTTGCCCATGCTGATCGCGGCGCGTGTGCTGCAGGGCTTGATGGGCGGCGGCTTGCTCGCCAAGGCGCAGGCGTTCCTGTTCGAGGTGTTCCCGGCCCACGAGCAGCCGATGGCGCAGGCGTTCTTCGGCGCCGTGGTGATCGCAGGTCCCGCGATCGGCCCCACGCTCGGCGGCTGGATCGTGACCAACTACGACTGGCGCTGGATCTTCTACGTCAACGTGCCGGTCGGCATCGCGGCGGTCTGGCTGTGCACGAGCGCGCTGCCGAAGGACGAGGACGAGCGCGATGCGTCGCGCATCGACTGGCTCGCGATCGCGCTGCTCGCGATCGGCCTCGGCTCGCTGCAGACGGTGCTGGAGGAAGGCAACTCGGACGACTGGTTCGAGTCCAAGCTGATCGTCGTGCTGTCGATCGCGGCCGCCTTGGGGCTGGTCTCGTTCGTGTACCGGCAGCTGACGGTCGCCCACCCGGTCGTCGACCTGCGCGTCTTGCGTCACCGCTCGCTGTGGGCGGGCAGCCTGCTGTCGGTGGCGGTCGGCATGGCGCTCTACGGCGCGCTGTTCGCGGTGCCGATCTTCGCGCAGAGCATCATGCGCTACACGCCGGAGCAGACCGGCATGATGCTGCTGCCGGGCGCGCTGGTGTCCGCGTTCGCGATGCCGCTGGCGGGCAAGCTGGCCTCCACGTTCGACCCG
>DASUME010000691.1:0-3839 GCA_036277895.1 Polyangiales bacterium | reverse complement strand
TCGTTGTCGTCCGCGACCGCAGCGAGCGCCTCGAGCTTCTTGGCGTCGAAGCCTATCTGCGCGGGCTCCGCGTAGTCCCAGTCCGCGCTCGGGTAGAGGATCTCATCATCGTCCAGCAAGCTGGGCTTTTCGGAGCTATCGCCACCGCAAGCGGCCAGCAGAACCAAGGTGTAAGGAGAAAGGCGCATCAGCTCCCACGATACGTGCTGTACCCGTACGGACTCAAGAGCAGAGGGATGTGATAGTGCTCGCTCGCGTCCGTGACGGAGAAAACGATCTCGACGTACGGGTAAAATACGTTCTGTCCCGTGGCGCGCAGGTACGGCTCGGTGTCGAATACCACGCGATAGGTGCCACTCTCGAGCGCGCGCCCGTGCAGCAAGTCACTCGCACGGCCATCGGCGTTAGTGCGGTCACTGCCGAGGTTGCGGAACGTGCCCTCCTCCAGCACGTCGATGCGCAGCATTAACTCCCGGGCAGGCCGGCCGAGCGCGGTGTCGAGCACGTGGGCGCTGATCTTACTCATCGGGCTCCTCGCTGGAGCAAGCCGAGCCCGAACGGCTGCTCGACGTGCGTGCTGTCGGCGTACGCGCGCCGTCCGCGCACGAACGTCTGCTTCACTTCACCCTGCAGGCGACGCTTGAGGTACGGCGAGAGCGGGTGGCGCGTGAACAAGCGCTCCTCGTTCACCTCGAACGTGCTCTCCGGCTGCCAGACCACGAGGTCGGCATCGTAGCCGGGCGAGATCCGTCCCTTGCCCCGCAGGCCGGCCAACTTCGCGGGCCCCACGCTCATCCAGTGCGCGATCTGCGCCAGCGTGGCCCCCCGCTTCGAGGCCTCGGTCCACACGGCCGCGAGCCCCATCGACAGCGACGCGATGCCGCCCCACGCGAGGTCGAACTCACCCAGCTCCATGCGCTTGAGCCCTGGCGTGCAGGGGCTGTGGTCGGTGACCACGAAGTCGATCACGCCGTCGAACAGCCCGCGCCACAACAGCTCGCGGTTCTCGCGCTCGCGGATCGGCGGTGCACACTTGAACTGCGTCGCGCCGTCGGGGATCTGCGCGGCGTCCAAGCACAGGTAGTGCGGGCAGGTCTCGGCGCTGATCGGCAAGCCCTCGTCCTTCGCGCGCCGCAGCGTCTCCAGCGAGGAGGACGACGACAAGTGCACGATGTGCGCGTGGCAGCCGGTGGCGCGCACCAGCTCGACCACCAGCTTGATCGCCTCGTCTTCCCACACGCGCGGGCGCGACTCCAGGTAGTGCTGGTACTTGCGGCGGTCGAGCTCGTGGATCTGCGCGCCGATCTCCAGCTCCGCGTGCACCAGCAGCGGCAGCCCGCAGTCGCGCAGGATCGGCATGGCCTTCTCCAGGTCCGCGCGTGTGGTCTCGGGAAACTCATCGATGCCGGACGGCGAGAGGAACGTCTTGCAGCCGAGCGCACCGGCGCGCGCGAGGCCGAGCAGGTCCGGTACGTTGTACGGCACCACTCCGCCCCAGAAGCCGACGTCCACCCAGCGCTGGCCCTCGCTCGCGGCGACCTTCAGCTCCAGCGCTGCGGCGTCCGTGACGACCGGGATGCTGTTGAGCGGCATGTCGATCAGCGTGGTCACGCCTCCGGCGGCGGCGGCGCGCGTGCCGTGCGCGAAGCCCTCCCACTCGGTGCGCCCCGGCTCGTTGAGGTGCACGTGCGTGTCGACCAGGCCCGGCGAGAGCGCGCTGCTCCCCACGTCGCGGATCGGCAGCGAGCCGGGATCGCCGGTGAGCACGTCCTTGATGCGTTCACCTTCGATCACGACCGTGGCCGGGCCGACTCCGTCCTCGCGCACCACCCGCTGGCTCTTGATCCCGAACATCAAACCTCTTCTTTTACCGTCTGCTCGAGCAGCCTGCGCAGGCGCGGATCGTCGATCGCGCGCATGTGGGGCGCCTCCGCGCCGCGGCGAAGCGCGACCAGCTCGGCCGCGATGCTGACCGCGATCTCCGCGGGCTCCAGCGCCTCGATCGCGAGCCCCACCGGCGCGTACAGCCGCTCCAGGGCCTGCGGCCCGCGGCGCGCAGCGATCCGCTCCAGCAAGCGGAACACCTTGCGCTTGCTGCCGACCAGCCCGATGTACCTCGGCGTGAGCGCGAGCGCGTGCTCCAACACCTGCTCGTCGAGCGCGTGGTCGTGCGTCGCGATCAGCACCCAGTCGCGCTGATCGAACGTCGCGCGCTTGAGGAACGAGGCCGGATCGATCAGCTCCCGCTGCGCGCTCGCGAAGCGCTCCGGGGTGTTGAGCTCCTCGCGCTCGTCGACGACGATCACGTCGAAGCCGATCCCGCGCGCGATCGGCGCCAGCGCGCAGTGCACGTGGCCCGCGCCGAACAACCACAGCCGCGGCTCGCCCTCGATCGGCTCCACGAACACCTCCATGTTGCCGCCACAGCACATGCCGAGATCGTGGCCGAGCTCGCGCTTGAGTACGTGCGCGGGCGCCCCGTCGCGGCAGCGCGCGAGCGCCTGCAGCACGTCCTGCTCGATCGCGCCGCCGCCGACGGTGCCGATCGTGCTGCCGTCCGCGCGCAGCAGCATACGTGCGCCCGCGATCTGCGGCGTGGAGCCGGCGGCGCGCACCACGGTGGCGAGCGCGGCGCGCTGGCCACTGGCGAGCACGTCCGCCAGCGCTGCGACGAGATGTTCACGCACCCCGCCAGCGTACGCCAGCTCGATGTCCGCCGGAGGAAGCTTCCGTTTCTAACGGCTCACTTGGTACGCGGCGGCAGTCGAGAGCGGCCCGAGCGCCGCCCAGGGCTTGTCTTCGCTGCCCTTGAGCGGCGCCTTGCGCGAGGTGAGCACCTCGCAGCCCGTCTGCGTGACCACGATCGTGTGCTCGAACTGCGCGGACAGGCTGCGATCGGCCGTGAGCACGGTCCAGCCGTCTTCCAGCACCTCACACTCGTAGCGGCCGAGGTTAATCATAGGCTCGATCGTGAACACCATGCCCGCCTTCACGCGCTTGCCGGCGCCGCGCGTGCCGTAGTGCGGGACCTGCGGCGCGGTGTGGAACTGGCGTCCGATGCCGTGGCCCACGTAGTCGCGCACGACCGAGCAGCCCTGCCCCTCGGCGTACTCCTGGATCGCGGCGCCGATGTCGCCGAGGCGCACGTTGTCTTTCACGACCGCGATCCCGAGCTCCAGCGCGCGGCGTGCGACCTCGGTCACCTTCTTGGCGTCCTCGCTCGGCTCGCCCACGTAGAACGTGGCGCTGGTGTCGCCGTGAAAGCCGTCCTTCGCGGGCAGATACGAGGTGACGTCGACGTTGATGATGTCGCCGTCCTGGAGCACCTGCCCGTTGGGAATGCCGTGGCAGACGACCTCGTTGATGCTGGTGCAGACGCTCTTCGGGAAGCCGTGGTAGTTCAGCGGCGAGGGGCGCGCACCGTGCGCGAGCGTGTACTCGTGCACGATCGTGTTGATCTGGTCCGTGGTCATGCCCGGGCGCAGGTGCTCGCCGACCATCACGAGGGTGTCGCCCGCCAGCTGGCAGGCGGCGCGCATCCGCTCGAGATCCTTCGGGGTCATGATTTCAATGCGACTCACGGCGTGGCTCCCTGCACTGCGAACAGTCCGCAGATTTAGCACGGCCCGGCTAAGATCGCGTAGCGAGGGCGCCGAGGCGCGGCTTTTGCCGTCGAGGCGCGGACCGCAGCCGTACAAGCGTACGGCGGAGGGAGCACGCGGCGGCAAAAGTCGTGGATCGGCGTCCGGAGTAGCGAGATGAGCCGGGCCGTGCGCAGCACGGCGCAAAAAAAAGAACCCGAGCAAGGGGCAACTTGCTCGGGTCCGCACTACCCGCCT
>DASUME010000690.1:0-7705 GCA_036277895.1 Polyangiales bacterium | reverse complement strand
GAGCACGTCTTCGGCGTTGCCGGTGACCGCGCCACCGGCGAGCACGTTGGCGAGGGCGCCACCGCCCTCGGCGCCGAGCGCACCGACGAGCAGAGCCTCCGCGGCCGATGCCGCTTCTTCCGCCATGCGTGCGGACGCTTCCGCCGCGGCCGCGGCTTCGGCGGCCTTGTCCGGACCGGCCGGCTTGTCGCCAGGGTCCTTGGCCTCGCCCTTGTCCGCGGTCTTCGCCGGCTCCTTGCTGGGCGCGGGCTTGTCTTCGACCGTGGGCGCCTGGTCCGTCGGGCCCTCTTCCACCACCTCGGGCTCGGGCGGGGGCGGAGGCTCGTCCATGATCAGGTCGGTGAACTCTTCGGGCACCGCGGCGATGCCCGACTCCACCGGCCAGTCGGAGTTCTCCAGGTACACGACGAACCCGAAGTGCGTCATGAACGAGAACATCACGAACGCGGTGAACACCCAGTCGATGCTCTTGGCGAAGCCGCCACGCGCGGCAGCCGGCAGCTGCGGGCGCGGCTGCACCGGAGGCGGCGTGACGAACTGGAAGAGCAGCGTGACGTCGCCGATCACGACCTTGCCGCGCGCGGTGTCGTTGAGCTTCACCTGCCAGTGCGAGCCCGCGTTGCGCGCGGCCCCGGTGCTGCGCAGCTGCTCGAGCGTCTGCACACCCGCGGGCAAGCCGACGCGGCCAGACATCTGCTGCGTGAAGTTGAGGATGTAGTCACCGCCGACGAGCTGGAACAGCTCGAAGCGCGCGGGCAGGCCCTTGGTGTGAACCACGAACTGGTTGCGCTCGGAGCCGCCGACGCTGACCGTCTCGCGCTTCCGGATGATGCGCTCCTCGACGATCTTGCCGTTCTGGATCACGCCGATGCGCAGGACCTTTGGGCCGACCTGCTTGACGCTCACGGCCTGCATGGCCTGCGTCATCGCGCCCGGGCGTCCCGGCGGCTTGGATGTGAAGCGCGGTGGCTGCGTCTCGTTGCTCATCGATCCACTCCGTCGTCCGTGTGCAGGCCGTGCGGGAAGCTGGCTTAGCACGAGTCGTAGGCCGACCCAGGCTTGGGGGGCAACTTACCATCGGCCCGCGCGACCGGTAAAGCCAGGACACACAAAAGCTTTGCGGCCCGATCACCGCCAGGGGTTGTCGATCTGGTCGGCGCCCTGGCGCGGGTGTACGCTGATCTCTGTGTCGACCCCGGCGCAACGCGTCCCGATGACCCTTCATGAGCTCCGGCTGCTGCCCGAAGATGGCCGCCGTTGGGAGCTCGTGGACGGAGACGCGACCGTGACGCCCGCACCTACGACAACGCACCAGGAAGTATCGGCGATGCTGCTGCATCAGCTGATAACGCAGCTGAAGCTGACGCGCCTCGCCCGAGTTTTCCATGCACCCGTGGACGTCGTGTTCGACGAGAAGAACGTCGTGGAGCCCGACCTGGTCATCGTTGCGAGCGCCAATTCCTCGATCATTGTCGAACGCGCCGTGGAAGGCGCCCCCGACGTCGTCGTGGAGGTCTTGTCGCCGAGCTCGATCGCTCGCGATCGAAAGCTCAAGTTACACCTCTACGCACGGTTCGGCGTGCGCGAGTACTGGATCGTCGATCCGGTGAAGGCGACCCTGGAGGCGCATCGGCTAGCCGGCGACGCCTATCAGCTCCGCGAGTTCTACGACCGCAGGGCGACGCTCCGCTGCCCGGACTTCCCCAGCCTCGCCGTGGACCTTTCAGTCGTCTTCGACCCTGCCTGAGGCGAATCCCTCGCGAAGCTAACGACCTCTCGGAGTGCCGCAGCGTGCTCAGCCTACGTCCCGATGGGTGTGAGCGGGTCCACCCGCGACTCTTACCCCAGACCGCGCGCCCGCGCAGCGCGGTCGGCTTGGGTGAGCAGCGTGCGGGCCGCGGTCCTCAAGATCGATAGCGCTTGGAAGCAGAAGGCGGAGCTCCCTACCCCGATCGCCATCGTCGTGATCGCGGTGCTCATCCGCGCGCGCTCGAGATTGCCGGCTTGCAGGGCGGCCAGGCCTTGCGGCGGGAGCTCGGCGCCGGCGAGCATCAGGATGCCTCCGAGCAAGCCCAGCGTCGACGCGAGGGTCGCGCACACGCGGAGCAGGCGCATGCGCGTCGAGGCGATCTCGCGGGCGTCGGCGATCGCTTCTTGGGCGTCGTCGCCGATCAGGATCTCGGCGAGCACGCTCTCGTCGCGCTCATGGGCGAGCTGGCGGTCGGCGAGCATGCGCTTGTAGGCGGGCTCGGAGATCGCGTGCACCCAGCACAGGGTCCGCAGGCGCTCGGCGGCCAGCACCACCACCGTCAGCGCGAAGCCGAGCTGCAGCAGCTGGAACCACCAGAGCTTCAGAACGGCTCTTTTTGCACGCTCTTGACCACGTCGCGCAGGAAGCTCGTGCGCAGGTCGAGGACCTCGTAGCCGAGGTTGGAGCGGTTGAGGATGTAGAAGGCGTTGGGCTTCTGCACGCGGCCTTCGATGGTGATCTCTTCGAGCTGGATCACCTTGGGCTTGCGGCCGCCCGCGGCGCCTGGCTTGGCTTGCGCCTCGGCGCCGTCGGCCGACATGAGGATGCCCACGGCGAGGGCTGCACCTAGAGAGAGGGCCTTCATTGTGCTGGTGCTCCCGTGCGCGCTGCGCGTTCGGCGGCCTTCTTCTCACGCTCGAGGCGCTTCTGCTCGCGCGCGATGCTCTTGTCGATGTCGTCGAGGTAGCCGCTGGACGGGTCGTCGCGCGTGATGCGCGAGGCGAGCTGCGTGCGGTACTGGGCGAACTCTTCCTTCGCCTTGCTGTAGGTGGCGAGGATGTCGAGGCCCGGGTAGCCCTGGCCTGGGCCGGTGGGACCCGCGGACGACGCATTGTTGGCCACCGTCATGTACATCAAGGCCAGGTTGAAGTGCGCCTGCGGCAGGTCCGCGCGCATGCGCAGTGCCTTGTCGAAGGACGCCTTGGCGTTCTCCCACTGGCCCTTGCTGCGGTAGGCGTCGCCGAGCGCGAGCTGCACCTCGACGAGCTTCGGGGTCAGCTTCTCGACCGCCTGCAGCTGCGTGAGGGCTTCGTCGTAGTTCGCGCCGGCGAGCAAGCGCAGCGCGAGCTCCATGCGCGCCTCGGCGTAGTCCGGGTCGAGCTCCACGGCCTTGCGAAACTCGGTGAGCGCATCGCCAAGCCGCTGATCGGCGACCAGCCGCTGGCCCTTGATGAAGTGCAGCTCGGCGACCTTGTCGTCGACCGTGAGCGCCTGCTCGATGATCGAGTCGGCGAGCTCGACCTTGCCGGACTTCAGGTTGGCGCGGATCAGCGACAGCATCGCGGGCACGAAGCGCTCGTCGCGGCGCAGCGCGGTGCGCGCCACGTTGATCGCGTCGGCCGGGCGGTTGAGCTGCGTGAGCAGGTCGGCGTAGTACGCCTGCAGGTAGAGGTTGCGCTCCCACTGCTGCGCGAGCGGCTGCATGAACTGCAGCGCCTTGTCGCTCTGGCCCTGGCGCAGGTAGATCGCGACGATGCCCTGCGCGGACTCTTCGTAGTCCGCCTGCACGCGCAGCGCGCGCCGGTAGTAGTCGATCGCCTGCGACTCCTTGCCCTCGCGGTCGCTGATCACGCCGAGCGCGTGCAGCGCCTGGTACGCGTTTGGATCGGACTTGATCGCCGCGTCGAACTCGCCGCGGGCACCCGTCAGGTCGCCCTGACGCGCCTTCTGCACGCCGTCGTCGTAGTCACCCTTGGCAGAGCCGCTGATCGGCTTGCGCGCAGGCAGCGACGTGCCCTTCTCCGCGTCCGGCGAGCCGAACGGATTGGGCGCGGCAGCAGGCGCTTGCGCGCTGGGACCAGGGGTCTGCTTGGCCGGCCCACCCGCGACCTCGCCACCCGTGGTGGGCGCGAGGTTGCTGGACTCGACGGCGCCTTCTTCCTTCTTGCCGCACGCCCCGGTGGCCAGGCTTGCGGCCGCCAGCCATGCCAGCGCTTCGCTACGCATCCGCATCACTGAGCTCCCTTCAAGCTGGGCGGCTGCATGCCGGACGGCATCGGCAGCGTGGCGCCACGCGGTGCGCGCGTGAACTCGCCGGGTGAGTAGGCCTGCAGCGAAGAGTCCTTCGCCTGCTGCTCCGCGATGCACTGGCCGATGCGCTCGTCGCCGTAGGCACCGAGCCGCGAGATCGCCTGTTGGGTGTACTCGTTGTCGATCGAAGCGATCTTCGCCGCACGAGCCGCCAGCGCGTAGCGCACCACCGCCAGGCACTCGATCGGACGCGTCTGCGTGTCGAGCTGCTGGCGCACGGCGTCTTCGACCTGGATCTTGATGGTCTCCTTGCCGTCCTCGGGCAGCTTGGCCATCTGCTTCTTGAGGTCCGTCGGCACCACGAACGGCGCGTTCAGGATGCCCTTGGACAGCACCTCGTAGATGCGGCCCTGGCGCACGTAGGCGGCGATCGTCCAGTTCGGACGTCCGTAGGCGGAGACCGCGTCGTAGGCGCCGTTGCGCTGCGTGGCCTGCGCGCCGCCCGCGTCGATCTGCTTCTTCAGGGTGTCGACGTAGTCCTTGAGCGTGGCCGGCGCGCCCGGCTTGATCTCGAACTTCTCGAAGTCGTCGTTGCCCTTGTCGGCGCGGATGAACGCGGCCTGCGCGGCGTACTCGGCCGCGATCGAGCCCTTCTGCTGGCCCGAGCGCGTGTACCCGCTGACGACGTCACCGAGCGCGGCCTCGTACTCCTTCTGCTTGCCCAGGTTCTTGCGCGCCTGCGCGATGCGCCAGTAGGCCTGCACCACCAGCTCCCCCGCAGCCGGGTCGCTCTGGTACTTCCCGATGAAGGTCTGCATCGCCTTGATCGTGCCGTTCCAGTTGTTCTGCTTGAACTGCATCTCGGCGACGCGGTACGCAGCGGCCTGCTTCTCGGCAGGGTCCTTGATGATGTCCGCGGCGCGGCCGTAGTAGTCCGCCGCCTTCGCGTACTGCTGCTGGTACTCGAGGATCTTGGCCGCGTTGATCAGCGCGCCTTCCCGACGCTCCGGCATCTCCGGGTCGGCCGACTTCTGGAAGCGCTGCGAGTCCGCGAGGATGCGGTAGTTCTCGATCGCGCGGTCGTAGTCGAAGAAGCGGTTGGCGTTGAACGCGAGCCGGAAGTACGCGTTCGAGACGATCGCGTCGTAGTTCTGCTGCTGGCCCGGGTCCTTGGCCGACAGCGGACCGACCTCGTCGATGATGCGCTGGTAGAGGCGTCCCGCGGAGTCGAAGCGGTTGGAGCGCTCGAGGGCGATCGCGGCCTTCTCCAGCGCGAGCGGGGCCTGCGGGTGGTTGGGCTCGTCTTCGACGGCCTGCAGCAGCAGCGTGGCCGACTGCTCGTAGAGCGCGACCTGCTGCGCGCCCGACGACTTCTCGGCCTCGGCGAAGACGTCGACCGCCTTCTTGTACTGGATGTTCGTGAGGTCCGCGCCCGCCAAGCACTGCGGCTCGTCGGCGTTCGCCGGGTCCTTACAATCGACGTTGGTGGCGGGCTTGCCGCTCGCCGAGAACGTGCACGCCTTGTCGCGCAGCTCGGCGCCCAGGCGCTCGACCTCCGCGTTGTCGCCCAGCGTGACCGCCATGTTGCGCAGGCTGAGCCACGCCACGCGGCCGGTCTCGTCTGCGAGCGGGCCGTTGCAGCGCGCCTCGAAGATCTGCCGGAAGCGATCCTTGGCGTGGGTCCAGTAGCCGTACTGGTAGAGCAGCACGGTGTTGTTGTAGGCGTACGCGGCGCGCACGTGCTCGGTGTCGTGCGGCTCGTCGACGCGCGCGATGTAGATCTCGCGCGCCTGGGCGAGGCGCTGCACGAGCGCGGGCATGGGCACCGGCGAGACCTTGGGCGGCTCGCCTGCGGGCGCCGGCGGCTCGGTGCGGATCTCGAGCTGCTTCTGCTCGACCGCCACGTCCACCAAGCGCTTGAGCGACTCGACCACACGGCGCGCGGACTCGGACAGGTACTTGTCGTCGAGGTTCGAGTCGCGCACCACGGCGTACTCGCGCGCGGCTTCGTCGTAGTTCTCCGACCAGAACAGCGCGTCGGCCAGGTTGTACTGGAGCTCGTACGCCTCGGGGCGGTTCGGGTAGGTCTGGATGTACGCGCGGTAGCCCTTGGCCGCGAGCGAGTACTCCGTCTGCGCGCGCTGGATCAGCTCCGGATCCTGGTCTTGCACGCCGAGCCGGCGCAGGCGCTGCGCCTCCTGGTGGTGGTAGACGGCCGCGCTGACCACGGCTTCTTCGGCGAGCTGCTCGGCCTGACGCTGCTCCAGCGGATGATCGACGTTGGCGTTCCACCACGCGCTGCCCTCGACGTAGGTGCCGAGCAACGCGCGCGCCTGGATCGCCTCTTCCTGCTGGTTCGCACGCGTGTACGCGCGGGCGATGTTGTTCTGCGTCTCGGGCGCCTTGGGGTGGTTGGGCCAGCGCTTGAGCGCCAGGTTCCAGATGTCCACCGCCTGTGCGTACTTGGCCTCGTCGAACCAGACGCTGCCGAGCGCCTGGTAGACCTCGGCCGTCCACGGCTTGTCCTGCGGCAAGAGCGCCGGATCCTGGACGCGCTGCAGCCCGGTGGGCAGGCCCTCGCTCGGGTCCGGCACCTGGTTCTCGTTCCAGTCGTCGTACGCGAACGCGATCGCGAGGTACTGGATCGCCTCTGCACGCAGCTCGGAGCCGGCCTTGCCGGTGCGCTTCTCTTCGTCGTCGGACCACTGCACGAGCGCCGCGAAGTTGCGGATCGCCTCCGGGTAGCGGAACGCGCGGTAGTACGACCAGGCGAGCTTGTAGAGCGCGAGGTTGTAGTTGCGGTCGAGCGGATCCACGAGCACGCGCTTGTAGGCGCTGATCGCGTTGTCCATGCCCTCGGTGCCGACGTCGTAGTCGAAGTGGTACTCGCCGACGCGCAGCCAGGTCTCGCTGGAGAAGCGCGAGCTCTGCACCACCGGCTTGCAGTCCGCGTACAGGTCCGCGACCGGCGCACCCTTGGGTTTGGCCTGGCTGACGCCACCGACCGTGAGCGACGGGTTCTTCCTCTCGCGCTCGGCCTTGGCCAGCAGCGCCTCGTCGGGCTCCGGCGTGTCCATCTCCTTGGAGAAGTCGAACTTGTTGCCGCAGACGAGGCTCAGCCAGGCGATGCGCGCCTTCTCGGGCTGGTTCATTTCCCCGAGGCAGTAGCCGACGAGGTAGTACACGCCGTCGATGCGCGGGTAGTCGGGGAAGCGCTGGATCAGCTGCTTGTAGAGGTCGATCGTGGGCTGGAAGTTCTTGTCCGGGTCGGTCGCCTCGGCCCCCTTCTCGCGCGCCGCCATCGCCGCCAGCATCTGGTTCTGGAAGTCGATGCTGCTGCGCTCGAAGTAGAGCTCGCCGAGCCGGAACATCGCGTCCGGCGTGTAGGTCGGGTCGTTCGGGTACTGCTGGATGAACTTCTCGAACAGCGCGATCGCCTCGGCCGTCGACTCGTCCTGGAGCTTCTCTTCGTTGGCGATCTGGCGCGCGTAGCCCTCGCCGCGCAGGCGGCGCTGGCGCAGGTACTCGCGGCGCACGATCGACACCACGGTGTCGCGGTAGGAGTCGCCGCTCTGCTTGAAGCGCGCGATCTCCTTCTCCATCTCCTGCAGCGCCTTGATCTGCGCCTCGGTGGGCGCCGGACGCTCGTCCTTGAGCCGCTTGTCCGCGGTCTGCAGGAACGACGGCAGCTCCCCCTCGGCCGAC
>DASUME010000689.1:0-11141 GCA_036277895.1 Polyangiales bacterium | reverse complement strand
GGGCCCACCGGGCAGGGCAACCTGTTCGCGGTCGGTCGTGACGGCTACGCGCTGATCCGCAACAAGGCCGGCCTCGACCTGCTGATCGCACAGGAGGGCCAGTTGCCTTACGAGCCCAACGCGATGTTGGGCGCGTTTCGCGCGTATCGAACGCACTTCAATCGCTCCGCGGCGCAAGCGATCCCGTGAAGCCTTGAAGCAGGGCTGAGCCTGCGATAGACCGCGCGGCGCATGTTCGCGCGGGATGTCTTGGTCAAGCTCACACTCACGTGTCTGCTGCTCGTGATCGCGAGGAGCGCACGCGCGCAACCGTTCACGCCCACGATCAACCCCACCGCCGCCCCGATTACGATCAACCAGAACCCCGAGAAGCTCGCGGTCCGGAGCAAGTTCGCCGATCAGAAGCTGGTCAACATCGCGTTCGGCGCGACCATCAACGGTGGCAACACCAAGTCGTACGCGGGCAACCTCGGCGGGCGCTTCGGGTACATCCACGACAACCACCAGCTGCAGATCGAGGCGCTCGGCACGCTGGGTGGTGCACGCCGCGAAGGCTCGATCACGGACGTCGACTGGACCACACGCAGCGCGGTGGGGCGCGCGCGCTACGACCTGTTCTTGTCGTTGACGGACGCGTTGTTCGTCGCCGAGGCGCCGCGCCGCGACGTGCAAGCGGGCTTGAACGTGCGTCTGCAGACGCAGGCCGGCTACCTGCGCAACCTGTTCTTCTTCAATGACTCGCACCGGCTCTGGACCGAGCTCGGCTACGACTTTACCTACGACAACTTCAACTACGACGACGACGACCGCGCCAAGGCGCTGATGAACAACATGATGTTGCCAGAGGGCGGCAAGGTGCACTCGGCGCGCGTCTTCTTCGGCTACACCAACAAGCTATCGCCGACCGCGAACCTCAACCTCGGCATCGAGACGCTGTACGACTTCCAGGACTGGAAGAACGTGCGCCTGAACGGCATCGGCGAGCTGACCTCGTCGCTGACGCAGAAGTTCAAGCTCGGGCTGCAGTCGCGCGTGCTCTTCGACAACGTGCCGGTGACGGGCAAGGAGACGTTCGACGTCATCCTGGTCGCGCAGCTGGTCTACATGTTCGACTCGGCCGCAGCGACGGGAGCCCCGGTCACGGTCTGCCCGGCTTGCGACTGCAGCGCGCAGGTGCAGGCGGCCCGCAACCAGTGCGTGAAGGAGTCGCCGCTACGGCAATTCGGCTACTGATTGCCGCGCATGATGCCGACCAGCACGATCGCGCCGAAGAAGATCACGACCACCAGGCAGCCGATGCCGAACGCGGCCACATCCGGCCAGCCCACGTCGTCTTTGGGCTTGTCGGGAACTTCGGGCTTGGGCACTTCCGGCTCGGTCATGATCCGGCCGGCATAACACGCCCACCCTCAGCGCACGAACAGGCGCGCATCGTCGGGACGGATGTCGAGGTGGAAGTGGTCGCGGTGGCCCTCGTTGTAGTTCGGCGTCAGCACCGACGAGAACAGGCCGCTGTGGGCGAGGTCGCACGCCAACGCGAGCAGGGCCTTGCCGCGCTCGCTGCTGGGCTGGCCGCTGCAGGTCTCCACGTCCGGCGTCATCTCGAAGTCCGTGGCCACCGAGAGCGGGCCGTCCTTGGTCTCGAACGACGCCATGTCGAGCGCGAGCCCGAAGGTGTGAAAGCTGACCCGCGGTTGATCGCGGTACGACGAGTTCACGTGCACGACGCGCACGCCGTGGGCGCGCAGGATCTTCGCCAGCGCCGGCAGCCGCGCCGCCAGCTCGCAGCTCAGCTCCAGCTCGCGGTCCTTCTGGATGGGTCGGAACGTGACGCCGCCGACCGAGCCCGTGATCACCACCGGCGCCGGCACGGGTGTCTCCAGCTCGCGCGTCAGGGGCCGCGTGGGGACCTTCAGCGCACCGAGGCAGCGCTCGGAGCTGCGCACCCGCCAGCGGGCCGCGGGCTCGGTGCGCCAGGTCGCGAGCGGGATGGCGCTGCGCAGCGAGGGAAAGCCGCGGACCAGCCGCGTGATCGTGCGCGCAGCGGCGAGCGCGGCGTCCAGCGTGGGCGAAACTCCCACCTGCGCAGGCCCCGTTGCCATCGCAGCGGAGCCTGCTCCATTGGCAGCAATTGCACCGGACGGAGCGCGATCCAGCGCCGCGCCGGGTGTGGCGCTGGCGAAGCTGAGCATAGAGGCCGCCACCAAGCACCGCAGGCCCCCCTGCGTCCGCGAAGAACTACCCACTCCTCATCGTATCGCGACCACGAAGCCACGGGTTGCGAATAGTTCTTGGCTCGGTCAGAGTCGGTTGCCACGGCAACGAAAATGGTTCGATGCAAGAGCCCGTCTCCCTCCTGATCGCCGCGATCCGGCGCCGAATGAAGCAAGTCGTCGGCGAGCAGGTTCGTGAGTACGGCCTCACGCCGGCCCAGTTCTGGACGCTCAACCGCGTGTTCGAGCAGGAGGGCCTTTCCCTGCGCGAGCTCGCGGACAGCCTGCACATGGACACCCCCACCGCCTCGCGCGTGGTGGCGGCGCTGGTGCGGCTCAAGTACGTGCGCAGCGAGGAGGACCCGGACGACCGCCGGCGTTCGCGCATCGTGCTGTCCTCGAAGGGCCGCGCCCTGGCCGACAAGCTGCGCCCGCTCGCGGTGCAGATCCGCAGCGCCGTCGAGGCGCCCTTCACCGCGGCCGAGCGCGACACGCTGCGCGCTCTGCTCAAGAAGTCGCTTCAACACGTGAGCCGGCTCTGATCATGTTGCGCAGTACCTCGTTCCTGATCGCACTTTGTCTGGCCGGCACGGCGAGCGCGGACGACGCGCCCTCGGCCGCCAGCGCCGACATGAACAAGAGCGCGGCCCCGAGCGCTCGCGTGGTGACGCTGGCCGAGGCGATCCAGACCGCGCGCACGAACGCGCCGGCGGTGCACGTGGCGCAGGCGCAGGCGCAGGTGGCGGACGCCACGCGCTTGCGCTCGGAGTCGTCGCTGCTGCCCAGCTTGACCGGCACCGCGAACTACCTGCGCACGCAGGCGAACCTGATCCCGCGCCCCGGTTCGACCAACATCCCGCGCGCGACGACCGCCGACGGCATGCAGGCGACGAGCCCGATGCTGAACGCCGATCACAACAACAAGTTCTACAACTCGTTCCAGTTCGGGCTCACGGCCTCGATGCTGCTGTACGACTTCCAGGGCTCGATCAACCGCTTCCGCTCCGCCAAGGAGGCGCGTGAGGCCGCGCGCGATCGCGCCAAGGCCGCGGAGCTGACGTCGGATCTGAACGTGCGCACCGCGTTCTTTCAGGCGCGCGTCACGCGGGCGCTGGTGAGCGTGGCCAAGGAGACGCTCGACAACAACCAGCGCCACCTCGATCAGATCCAGGCCTTCGTGACCGTGGGCACGCGGCCCGAGATCGACCTCGCGCAGACGCGCACGGACTACGCGAACGCGCGCGTGCAGCTGGTCCAGGCCGAGAACGACTACGCGATCTCGAAGGCCACGCTGCTGCGCTACATGGGCGTCGCGGACTCGCTCGACTTCGAGGTCGCCGACGAGCAGATCGCGCCCGTGCAGGACGAAGGCTCGGAGCTCGACCTGCTGCTGCGCAAGGCGCTGGTCGACCGCCCGGACGTCAGCGCGCTCAGCCGCGATCTCAAGTCGTACGAGCTGCAAGAGAACGGCGCCAAGAGCGGCTTTGCCCCGGCGATCACCGGCACCACGCAGCTCACCGCGGGCGGCATCGAGCTGGGCGACATTCGCTACAACGTCGCGGCCGGCGTGGGCGTCACCTGGCCGCTGCTCAGCGGCACCGTAATCGCAGACCTGCGTGCGGCGCGCGCCAACCGCGCCGTGACCCAGGCCAGCATCGCCGACATCCAGCTCAGCGTGCGGCTGCAGATCGAGCAGGCACGGCTCGGGCTGGTGGCGGCGATCGCGGCGGACGAGGCGGCCGGTGAGGCGCTCGAGAACGCGCGCGTACGCCATCGCCTCGCCGAGGGACGCTACGAGGCGGGCGTGGGCAACGTGATCGAGCTCGGAGATGCGCAGGTCGCGCTCACCACGGCCGAGTCGCAGGCAGTGCAGGCCGAGAACAACATCTCGACCGCGCGCGCGCAGCTACTCAGCGCGCTCGGGAGGGTGCAGTGAAGGCTGCGTGGTGGTTGTTGCTGCTGGTGTCCTGCAGTGAGGCCCGACCGGGGCCACCCAAGCCGGTCGAGGCGCGCAAGGTCGAGCTCGCGCGCGTGCAGAGCGAGCTGCTCGGCGACCAGCTGGAGATCTCGGGCTCGCTGGCGGCGCAGGACGAGGTGGTGGTGCGCACCAAGGTGCCCGGTCGGCTCGCGTCGCTCGCGGTCGACCTGGGCAGCGCGGTGAAGCTGCAGCAAGCGATCGCGCAGATCGAGCCGGTCGACTATCGGCTGCGCGTCGATCAGGCCGAGGCTGCGCTGGCGCAGGCGCGCGCACTGTTGGGCTTGCCGCCGAGCGCCAGCTCGGATGCGGTCGAGGTCGACGAGACGACCGGCGTACGGCTGGCGAAGGCCACCCTCGTCGAGCAGCGCGCCAACTACGAGCGCGCGCTGCAGCTGGTCGACAAGAAGCTGATCGGGCGTGCGGAGTTCGAGTCGAGCCACGCGTCGTTCCTGCGCGCAGAGAGCGACGTGCAGCGCGCGCGCGAGGAGATCTTCAGCCGCATGGCGTTGCTGGAGCAGCGCAAGGCCGAGCTCGGGCTCGCGCGCCAGCAGCTCGCGGACACCACGATCCGCGCGCCGCTCGCGGGTGTGGTGCAGCTGCGCAGCACGACCGCGGGCGAGTTCCTGGCGGCCGGCGCGGCGGTGGCGACGGTGGTTCGTATCGATCCGCTACGCTTGCGGGTGGCGGTGCCCGAGCGCGACGCCGCCAAGGTGGCGCTCGGCCAGCCCGTCGCGGTGCAGGTCGAGGCCGCGCAGTACACCGGCAAGGTCGCGCGCCTGTCGCCCGCGCTCGATGCGCAGAACCGCACGCTGGTGATCGAGGCCGAGCTGCCCAACCCGGGCGATCTGCGTCCCGGCAGCTTCGCGCGCGCCACGATCCGCCTCGGCGAGGGCGAGCCCGCGCTCGCGATCCCGGACAGCGCGCTGATCGTGTTCGCGGGCATCGAGAAGGTGATCGTCGTGGAGGACGGCAAGGCGGTCGAGCGGCGCATCGAGACCGGCCGCCGCCTGCGTGGCGTGATCGAGGTGACCAGGGGGCTCGCGGCCGGCGATCAGGTGGTGCGCGTCCCCGGCTCGCTGCAGCACGGCGACCCGGTGCAGGTGGTCGACGCCAGCGTGAAGAAGGCCGCCGTCGAGGCTCCGCAGCTGCGCGTGCAGTAGATGCAGAAGCTCGCTGAAATCTGCATCAAGCGGCCGATCTTCGCGGTAATGCTGATCCTCGCGCTGGTGGTCGTCGGCGCCGCCAGCTACTTTCGGCTCGGTGTCGATCGTTTCCCCGCGGTCGACCTGCCCACGGTGATGGTGCGAACGATCTTGCCCGGCGGCGCACCCGAAGACGCCGAGGCCGAGATCTCGGACGAGATCGAGGCCGCCGTGAACACGGTGGAGGGCATCCGCGAGCTGCGCTCGATCTCGAGCGCGGGCTTCTCGCTGGTGATCGCCACCTTCGATCTGTCGCGCGACATCGACGCCGCAACCGACGACGTGCGCAGCCGCGTGCAGGGCGTGATGAACAAGCTGCCGGTCGGGACCGAGCTCCCCACGGTCACCAAGATGGACAACGAGTCGTCGCCGATCATGACGCTCGCGCTGTCCGGCGAGCGCTCGATCCGCGAGCTCAGCGAGCTGGCGAACCAGGTCGTGAAGGTGCAGCTCGAGCGCGCCAGCGGCGTGGGCGAGGTGCTCGTGATCGGCGGCCAGGCGCGCGCGATCAAGGTCTGGGTCGATGCCGACCGGCTGGCCGCCTACAACCTCTCGATCGCGCAGGTGCGCACCGCGCTCGCGGCCCAGAACAGCAACATCCCCGGTGGCAACGTCACCTCGCAGCGCAGCGAAGAGACGCTGCGCACGATGGGACGCCTGCGAGATCCGCGCGGCTTTCAGGACCTGGTGATCGCGACCGTACACGGCGCGCCGGTGCGGCTGCGCGACATCGGCCACACCGAAGACGGCACCTACGAGCAGCGCAACGCCGCGCGCCTGAACGGTGTGCCCACGGTGACGCTGGAGGTGCGGCGCCAGTCGGGCGCGAACACCGTGGCCACGATCGAGGCTGCCAAGCTGAACCTCGCGCGCGCCAGGGCGCAGCTGCCCGCGGACGTGAAGGTCGAGCTGCTGCGCGATCAGAGCGAGTACATCTACGCGGCGCTGCACGAGATCAACCTGCACCTCGTGCTCGGCAGCATCCTGGCCTGCCTGGTGGTGCTCGCGTTCATGCGCTCCTGGCGCTCCATGATCATCGCCGGCGTGGCGATCCCGGCCTCGGTGATCTCCACCTTCGGCATGATGGCGGTGCTCGGCTTCACGCTCAACAGCGTGACCATGCTCGCGCTGGTGCTGATGGTGGGCATCGTGATCGACGACGCGATCGTGGTGCTGGAGAACATCTTCCGCTTCGTCGACGAGAAGCAGAAGACGCCGTTCGAGGCCGCCGTGGAAGCGACGCGCGAGATCGGGCTGGCCGTGCTCGCGACCACGCTCTCGCTGGTGGTGATCTTCCTGCCCGTGTCGTTCATGTCGTCGATCTCGGGCCGCTTCCTGTACCAGTTCGGGATCACGGCCGCGGTCGCGATCATGGTCAGCCTGCTGGTGTCGTTCTCGCTGACGCCGATGATGTCCGCGCGGCTGCTCGCGCCTCAGAGCACGCATGAATCGCGCGAAGGCTTCTACGCCTGGCTCGACGCGAAGTACGCGGCGGCGCTCGCGTGGGCACTGCGTCATCAGAAGCTCGTCGCCACGGTGGGCGCGCTGGTGATCTTGTCCTCCTGGCCGCTCTATCGCCAGGTGCGCCAGGAGTACATCCCGTCGCAGGTGGACGAGGGTGAGTTCGAGCTGCAGTGCGTCGCGCCCCAGACCGCGAGCATCGGCGCGATGGACGACGTGATGCGCTCGATCGACGTCGAGGTACGCGCGGTGCCGGGCGTGCGCATCTCGTCGATGTTGGCGGGCGGCGCGGTGTTCGGCGGCGTCAACCAAGGTAACGGCTACGTGCGCATCGCGCCCTACGAGGAGCGCGTGTTCTCGCTGACGCGCTTGCTGAAGGAGACGCTGCAGCTCACGCCCTGGAAGGCGTTTCAGGGCAACTACTCGCAACAGGACGTGATGCTGGAGGTGCGGCGGCGGCTGAAGCGCTTCCGCGAGCTGCGCTGCGCCGTGCGCAACGTGCCGTCGTTCAACATCGGCAGCGGACCGTTCGACATCGACTTCTCGATCTGCGGGCCCGAGCTGGCTGCGCTCGCCCAGTACGCCGAGCAGCTGCGCGAGCGCGCCGAGCAGCTGGGCGGCATCGTCGACGCGGACACCACGCTCAAGCTCGACCGGCCCGAGCGCCGCGTGATCATCGACCGCGAGCGCGCCGCCGATCTCGGCGTGCGCACCGAAGACATCGCCAGCGCGCTGCGCCTGGGCGTGGGCGGGGACGAAGAGGTCTCGCGCTTCCGCGACGAGTCGATGAACGAGAACTACGACGTGCAGCTGCGCCTGGTGCAGAAAGACCGCGAGCACGCGGACGTGATCCAGCGCCTGTACGTGCCGCGTACGCCGGTCGCCGGCCAACCCACCCAGCTGGTGCGGCTCGACTCTCTGGTGAAGATCGAGTCCGCGCTCAGCCCGTCGCGTATCGATCGCCTCGACCGCGAGCGCGTGGCCGCGGTGCGCGCTGGCGTGGGCCCGGGCTTCGCGCTGCAAGACCGCCTGGACGCGCTCCACGCCGCGGCCAAGGAGCTCGACATGCCGGCGGCCTACAGCACGCGCGTGATGGGCAAGGGCCGCGAGCTGGAGAAGACGTTCGGCGAGTTCATCTGGGCGTTCCTGCTCTCGATCGTGTTCATGTACATGATCCTGGCCACCCAGTTCGAGAGCCTGATCCACCCGTTCACGATCCTGCTGTCGCTGCCGCTGTCGGTGCCGTTCGCGCTGCTCAGCTTGTGGGCCACCGGCAACACGCTGAACCTGTACTCGGCGCTCGGCATGCTGGTGCTGTTCGGCGTGGTGAAGAAGAACTCGATCCTGCAGGTCGATCACATGAACAAGCTGCGCGCCGAGGGGCACGAGCGCATGCACGCGATCCTGCAGGCCAACCGCGACCGCCTCAGGCCGATCCTGATGACGACGCTGGCGCTGGTCGCGGGCATGCTGCCGCTCTGGCTGGGCACCGGACCGGGCGCCGAGGAGCGCCGCGCGATCGCGGTGGTGGTGATCGGAGGTCAGTCGCTCAGCTTGCTGCTGACGCTGATCGTCACCCCAGTTGCGTATGCTCTACTGGATGACTTGCGCGGGGCTCGAGCCGAACCAGCTCGCCACCCTGTCCAAGCTCCGCATCACTGAGCTTCGCGTACTCGGCCGGCGTGCGGTTGGTCCAGCGCTTGAACGCGCGGTGGAAGGCGCTCGGCTCCGAGAACCCGAGCAGCTCGGCGGTGGCCTTGATGGTGCTGTCCGGGCGGCGCAGCTCGTGGCAGGCGATCCGGCAGCGCGCCTCGTCGACCAGCGCCGACAGCGGCGTGCCCTCCGAGCCGAGGCGACGGCGTAGCGCGCGTGCACTCAGGCCGACGTGGCGTGCGATGCGGTCCACGTTGACGCCCGAGAGGTCGCGCTCGTAGCGCAGCAGCGTACGCACACGCTGCGCGACGCTGCGCGACGATGCGCGCTCTTGCAGCAGGCGCTCGGCGGTCTCGCGCAGCACGGTGCGCACGGTGTCGTCCGCGTGCGGCTGGGCGCGATCGATGTACTCGCGCGGGAACACCAGCGCGTTGGTGGGCATCTCGAAGCGCACCGGGCACATGAACACTTCTTGGTAGCGCTGCGCGTAGATCGGCGCTGCGTGCTGCAGGTGCACTTCCTTGAGCACCGCACCGTGCGGCGAGAAGTGCTGGCCCATACGCGCGGTCATCGCGAGCGTGTAGTCGACGCCGCAGCGCGTGGACTCGCCCAGCTGCAGCGCGGGCTCGTAGGTGAAGAGCGCATCCTCGGCGCGCTCGACCAGGCACCACGTGGGGCCCTCCGCGAGCAGGCTGGAGTAGCGCCGCAGGGCGGCGAACGCCTCGCGGATGGTGCTCTGCGCGAGCAACAGGTGGCCGAAGACCTGCAGCATGTTCTCGGGCGCGTTGGCGCCGATCGCGAGCCCGAGCCCGGGGTCCTCCGTGATCGCCATCGCGTTGCGCGTGAGCAGGTCCGCTTCTTCGATCGACAGCGTCTCGCGCAGGTCGGTCAAGCGCGTGGCGTCGATGTTGCTGCGCTCCAGCAGCTCCTGGGGATCGAGGCCGCGGTTCTCGAGCTCGGCGACCAGCCCACGCGCGAAGATCACTGAAATGCCCATGACTGCACCAATTCAAGAAAGAGGTTGTGGGGGAGGCCGCATCCGGGCGGACGTCCACCGGTCAGACCACTAATGGCAGGGACGGCCAGATATTGTGTCGACCGACGGGAGATCTTGTCCGGGACCGTCGATTGTCGCGTTCGGACGAGCTTGAGGGTCAGTCCCGCTGGAGCTTTGGCGTGCACGTGTTATCGCGCGGATGCGGCCGAGGCCAGACTGTGACAGCTGCGCCCAGCGCCTTGATAAGATTCGCGACTTAGCGAACACCCGGAACCGGAGGCTTCATGGATTTTGCCCAGTCCGCTCGCGCCCAGGCGCTGGTCCAGCGCGTGCGCACGTTCATCCGCGACCACGTCGAGCCGCTCGACGCCGAGCACCTGAAGGACACGCTCGATCGCAAGTACAGCGGCGACTGGAAGGGCTGGCGCGTGGACCCGCGGGTCGAGCTGCTCAAGCAGAAGGCCAAGGACGAGGGGCTGTGGAACCTGTTCCTGCCGAGCCCCGAGCACGGGGCCGGGCTCAGCAACGTCGAGTACGCGTCGATCGCCGAGGAGATGGGCCGCAGCTTCTTCGCGGCCGAGATCTTCAACTGCAACGCGCCCGACACCGGCAACATGGAGGTGCTGGAGAAGTACGGCACCAGCGAGCAGAAGGAGCGCTGGCTGAAGCCGCTGCTGGCCGGCGCGATCCGCTCTGCGTTCTGCATGACCGAGCCGGACGTCGCCTCCAGCGACGCGACCAACATGCAAGCCACCGCGCTGCTCGAGGGCGATCAGATCGTGCTCAACGGCAAGAAGTGGTGGAGCACCGGCATCGGGCACCCGAACTGCAAGGTGCTCATCTTCATGGCGCTCACCGACGCCAAGGCGTCGCGCCACAGCCAGCACAGCATGGTGCTGGTGCCGCTCGACACGCCCGGCGTGACCATCAAGCGCATGCTGCCCGTGTTCGGCGAGTACGACCCGCCTTACGGCCACGGTGAGGTGCACTTCGAGAACGTGCGCGTGCCCAAGGAGAACATCATCCTCGGCCCGGGGCGCGGCTTCGAGATCGCACAGGGCCGGCTCGGACCGGGTCGCATCCATCACTGCATGCGCTGTCTCGGCGCCGCCGAGCGCGGACTGGCGCTGATGATCGAGCGCGGCCTCAAGCGCACCGCGTTCGGCAAGCCGCTGATCAACCTGGGCGGCAACCGCGAGCGGCTGGCCGACCTGCGCATCGCGATCGATCAAGCGCGCCTGCTCACGCTCTACGCGGCCTGGAAGATCGACAAGCTGGGCACGCTGCCCTCGCTGACCGAGATCTCGGCGATCAAGGTGGTCGCGCCGAACGTGCTGCAGCAAGTCTGCGACGCGGCGATCCAGCTGCACGGCGCCGCGGGCCTGTCGTACGACTTCCCGCTGACGGCAATGTTTGCGAACGCACGCGTGTTGCGATTGGCCGACGGCCCCGACGAGGTGCATCGCGGCGTGATCGCGCGCGTCGAGCTCGCCAAGTACGGCGCGCGCTGACGATGGGCGCGATCTATCTGATCCGCCACGGCCAGGCGTCCTTCACGGCCGCGGACTACGACGACCTCTCGCCGGTGGGCCGGGAGCAAGCGCGCGTGCTCGGAGCAGCGCTCAAACAGCGTGCAT
>DASUME010000688.1:0-7108 GCA_036277895.1 Polyangiales bacterium | reverse complement strand
TGAAGCGAGACGACACCCCCGAGTGCGTGCTGGCGCTCTACGATCGCCCACGCGACTTTCCCGATCATGTGGTCGTCCGACAGTGGACGTTCAACGGCGACGGCACGATGGCGCCGGATCCGCGCGTCACCACCTTCGATGTCCAGGCGCTGACCCCGCGCGGGGCGATCTCCGCCGCCCGCTCGTACTGCAAGCGCATGGGCCTCTCGTTCGTGCCGCGCTGCGGGGGCGACGACGCGATGCTGCTCGAGTCCTGGCGCGGCCGTCCGCGCATGGCGCAAGCGGCCGAGTAGGCTCAGCGCAGCTTCGCGAAGTCGGGCGCGCGCTTCTCGGCGAAGGCGGTGAAGGCCTCGCGGGCTTCGGGGGAGCGCAGCTGCTCGATGAAGTGCGCGGTCTCGACGTCCATGCGCGCCGTGAGCGCGGTCGGCTCGCGCATCAGTGACTTGGTGAGCGCGACCGCTGCCGGGGGGCGCTGGGCGACGGCCTCGGCGGCGGCGCGGGCCTTTGCGCGCAGCTCGGCGCGCGGCACCACGGCGTTGGCGAGGCCCCAGGCGAGCGCCTTCTGCGCGTCGACCACCTCGCCGAGCACGAACATCGCGAACGCGCGCACGTGTCCGATGCGCGCGGGCAGCAACAAGCTCGACGCGGCCTCCGGCACCAGCGCGAGGTTCACGAACGGCGTGCTCAGCTGTGCGTCGTCCGCGAGGAAGACCAGGTCACAGTGCAAGAGCAGCGTGGCGCCCACGCCGACGGCCTTGCCGTGCACCGCGGCCACGAGCGGCGTCTTGGCGCGCGCCAGCGCCACCAGCAGGGGCTGCGCGCCGAGCGGCACGTCGCCGCCCTTGCTGGCCGCGGTGAAGTCCGCGAGGTCGTTGCCGGCGGTGAAGATGTCGCCTTCGCTCTGGATCAGGATACAGCGCACCGCGGGGTCGTCCGCGGCGCCGTCGATGGCCTGCGCCAGCGCGCCGTACATCGCGGGCGTGAGTGCGTTCTTCTTCTCGGGTCGGTCGAGCGTCAGCGTCAACACGCCGTTGGCTCGGTCGCTCTTCACGTGCTCGGTCATTGTGCTGCTGCTCCTTCGAGGGACTGAAGATGGCGTAGGAAGGCGGGGAAGTCGGCCTTTGCGTCGGCGCGCACGCGCTGCACGGCCGGGCGTTCCTCGATCCGCATCAAGTATTCGTCGAGGCCCGGGACCTCGGCCACCGGATCCTTGCCGAGCACCCGTTGCACCACGTGCCGCACCGCCGGCACGTGGATGGCGGCCGTGACGTCCGCCGCGCTGAAGTGGTCGCCGAGCAGATACGAATCGAAGCGAGCCAGCGCGCGCAGTGCGCGTGCACCCTTGGCCAGCTCGCCGAGGATCTCGTTGGCCACACGCTCCGAAGGTGGCTTGCGTGCGAAGTAATTGGGCAAGAGTCGGCGTGACTGCAGCTCCAGGTACAGCTCGATCACCTGCATCAGCTCGCGCAGCTTCGCCTTCGCGAAGGGCGGCTGCGGAAAGAGCTCCGTGCCGCCTTGCGACTCGAGGTAGTCGAGGATGCAGCGCGTCTCGGTCAGGTAGCCGTGCTCGGTCTCGAGGCACGGGATCTTGCCGATCGGGCTCCGCTCCAGAAAATCGGGCCGGTACGCGGAGCCCACGCCGGAGTAGACGAGCACTTCCTGGAACGGCAGGCCCTTCTCCAGCAGCGCGAGCTTGACGACGTTGTAGTAGTTGCTCGACGAGAATCCGTGCAGCTTGAGCATCGCGCCTCCTTCGAAGCGCGACTCTAGGCTTCCACGGAAGTGCGGTCGACCGGCAGCGGACGCGACTCGCGATCGGCGCCGCTGCCCTGCGGCAAGAGCAGCGTGAAGGTAGTCTGGCCGGGGCGGCTCTCCACCTCGATCGAGCCGCCGTGGTCGTGCACGATCTTGCGCACGATCGCCAGCCCGAGGCCGGTGCCTCCGGACTTGCCGTAGGTGGCGAACGACTCGAACAAGCGCCCCCGGATCTCTTCCGAGATGCCCGGGCCGTCGTCGGTGACGCTGATCATCAGCGTGCCCTCGGGCTTGCGGTCCACGGTCAGCGTGAGCGTGCCGGGCTTGCCGTTGAGCGCCTCCAGCGCGTTGCGCGCCAGGTTGTGCAGCGCGCGCTGCAGCTTGTGCTGATCGAAGTGCCCGATGCCGCGGTCCTTGAGCTCCAGCTTCACGGCCATGTTGCGGCCGCGAAACTCCTGCGTGAGCTGCTCGGCCAGGTCGGCGAAGTACTGATGCAGGTAGACCTTGCGCACCCAGAGCGAGCTCTCGCCCTTCGCGAACGCCAGCGTCTCGCGGATCATCGAGTTGATCACGCCCACCTGACGCACCACGCGGTCGGCGAGCGTCTGGCGCTTGGACTCGTCGCGCTCGGTGACGAGCAGCTGCACCGCGCCGCTGATCACCGTGATCGGCGTCTTCAGGTCGTGCAGCACGCCGCTGAGCAGCTGGCCGATGGTGCTCAGCCGCTGCTCGCTCTCCTGCCGCTCGCGCGCGCGGGAAAGCCCGATCGCGCTCGACACGTGGCCGGCGATCACCGCTGCCAGCTTGAGGTCGTCCTCGGTGAAGTCGGCCGCGCCGCGCGACTTGTTGAGCAGCTCGAGGGCACCCACGCCGTCTTCCCAGCGCAGCGGCACGCACATCACGCTGCGCGGGTGGTAGCCTGTGCTGTCTTCGAGCGGCTGCGAGTGGCGCTTGTCGGCGGTCACGTCATTGACGATCTGCGCCTCGCCGTACATCGCGACCCAGCCACAGATGCCCTCGCCGGCCTTGATGCGCACGCGCTTGACGGCGTCCGGTGCGCCGCCGATCGCGCAGCGGAAGTTCAGGTCGCCGGTGTGCTCGTCGCTGAGCAGGATCGAGCCGGCCTCGGCGTCGATCGCCTTCATCGCGCGCGAGAGCACGCCCTGCAGCATGTCGTCGAGCTTGCCCGCGGTGGCGGCCACACCTGCGATCTCCACCAGCACGTCGAGCTCGCGCACCTTGCGCTCGAGCCGGTTCTTGGTCTCCAGCAGCTCCATGTTCTTGCCGACCACGGACAAGAACAGCTTGGAATTCTCCACGCACACGGCCGCCTGCGCGCCCAGCGCGCCGAGTAGCGACTCGTCTTCGATCGTGAAGTAGCCGTCGCGCTTGTTGAGCGCCTGGATCACACCCAGCGTGCGGCCGTGGTGGTTCTTCATGGGCACGCACATGATCGAGCGCGTGCGGTAGCCCGTCTTCTGGTCCCAGTAGGAGTCGAAGCGCGCGTCTAGGTAGGCGTCCTTGATGTTCACGCCGCGACCGTTGGCGGCGACCCAGCCGGCCAGGCCGTCGCCCACCTTGAGCCGGATCTCCACCACGTCATCGCCCTGCGCGACCTTGGACCAGAGCTCGCCGGTGTCCTCATCGAGCAGGTAGAGCGTGGAGCGCTCGGCATCGAGCACCTGCGAGACGCGGGTGACCACCAGCGCCAGCAGCTCGTTCAGGTCGAGCGTGGACCCCAGCGCGACACCGATGTCTTCGAGCGCGCGGACCTTGGACCGCTCTTGCTCGAGAAGCTCTCGGAGCAGCTTGACGTCGCTATGCTCGGCCCTGCCCACACTTACTGACACCGGGCGAGTCTCCCACGTTCCGTGTGTGCCGCCAACCAGCGACTTTCGGGCGGGCCACGCCGTGACGCAACGTTGGTGAGCTGGAACGCAGAAAGCGGTCTTGCGCCCTACGGCGCGGCGACCAACTTCAGTAGCCGGCCTTCATCTCGACACGGTCGCCCGGGTTGAGCTCCAGCGGCGACGCAACGACGATCGCGGTCGAGCTCTCGGGCCGCACGTAGAGCACGTGCAGCTCGCCCACCGTCTCGACCGGCAGGTCTTCGGTCGCGATCGGGTGCGTCTCCGGGACCAGGGCGCCGAAGCGTTCTTCCTTTTGCTTCAGGGTCTTGCGCCATGGATCGCCCTGGCGAGTGACGTGCAGGCGGTTGCCGACCTCGACCCCGGCCTTGGAGCCGAGGTCGATGAAGACGATCTGCTCGTTGGCCAGCTGGCCGAGGCCGCGCGACGACGAGACGATGTGCCCGGCCAGCTCCTTCGCGTTCTTGCGCGGCGGCACCAGCGCCAGCCGGTGCGGCACGTCCGTGACCTCGAAGCCGCGCTCGATCGGCTCCAGCGCCTCCGTGATCACGGCGCGGGCGACCTTCTTCTTGGCGTCGTAGTCCTTGATCCGCAGCGCCCCCACCACGCGCACGACCTCGCCGCCGCCCTTGGTCACCTTGGGCGCCGGGCCGTGCTCGTTCGCGGGCGGCGCGACGGTGTGCCTGGGCTGGCGCAGGAACAAGGTCAGCTCCTGGTTCGGCCGCGGCTCCAGCTGCTTGAACTGCAGGTACACCTCGTCGGACGGCGACATCATCAGGTGGTCCTCGGGCGCGCCGACGATCTTGCCGGCGTGCTCGAGCGCGTCGCCGTCGAGGTAGACCTCTTCGCCGATCAGCACCGTGCCGCTGCCGGCGTTCGCGTGGCGGCGGGTCGCGAACTGCAGCGTCTTCATGCCGTTCGCAGGAGCGCCGGCCGCGCTCGCGTCCGCGGGGGCGTCGAGCGGCACGCCGGGCTTGAGGCGCAGCACCAGCCCCGGGTAGATCCAGTGCGGGTTGGTGACCTCGGGGTTGTACGACCAGAGCTTGGGCCAGGCGTCGCCGTTGCCGAGGAAGCGCTCGGCGAGCATCGACAAGGTCTCGTCCTTGCCGACCTGGTGGCGCTCGGGGATCGTGCTCTCGTCGACGGTGACCGGCTCGGGGCCGATCACCTGCACCTGCGCCTGCACGGCGCCCGCGCACGAGAGTGCAGCGGCGAAGATTGCGCGTGTTACTGACTTCATCCGCTGTTCTCCTGCATCACTTGCACGGACTTGTGCGCCGCTTCGCTGTCGGGGAACTTCGCGCGCAGCGCCTGCAGCGTCGCGCGCGCTCGATCGCGGGCGCCGAGCCCGAGCTGGCAGAGCGCGCTGCGCAGCATCGCGTCCGGGGCCTTGTCACCGCTGGGGTCGCTCGCGAGCGAGTCCTCGTAGGCGGCCAACGCGCGCTTGTAGTCGCGCTCCGCGTACATCAGCTCGGCGCGGAAGAAGTGCGCCTTGCCCACGCGCGGGTCGCGCGGTCGCGTGGCCACGAAGGCATCGAGCTCACGCTGGGCCTCGGCGAACTCCTTGCGGCGGAGGAGATCGAGGGCGCGGAGGTAGAGGTCGTCGGAGGAGACTTGGGCAGGGGCAGGGGCAGCTGAGCGGCGGGGGACTTCCGGGAGCGGGACTACGCTCAGGCGCTCGTTCACGACCGGGGGCGTCCAGGTGCTCGCGAGCTCGGGCTCGCTGCGGGTGTACGAACGCGTCGGCTGGCGATCGTTGTGGAGCACGAGCGAGGGGCGCTTCTCTTCGGCCACGTGGGTCGGCGGCTCGGGTGCGGGCTGACGCCCGATGCGCACCGAGTCGCGCTGGCCTTCACGCGGCGTGGGCGCCTGGTTCTGCGCCTCGTACGCGCGCTGCAGCTCGGCGCGCAGCTGACGCTGGCCCGCCTCCGCGAGCGCGAGCCGGCCCTCCAGCTGCACGATCACCTGATCGCGCTGCGTCAGCTCCATGCGCAGGCGCGCGCGCTCCGGGTCCTCGGCGACGTGTGTCACCGGCGCCGGCGCATGCGCACACGCGCACAGCAGCAGCGCCAGGCAGACGCCACCCATCCCAATCGGCGCAAAGCCGCGCATCCCCGTTATGAGGCCCCCTTCGGGAATGGTACGGAGTCACGCCGCTCCGGGTCAACGGACCAGCGTGACCAGGCCCTCGGCTTCCAGGTCGGCGACCAGTGCGTCCAGCTCCCCGGCCAGGCTCTCGGTAGCGAACAGGCGCACCACACCCGACCCGTCAGCAAAGTGCTCGCGCGCGGAGGAACCGCGCTCTTCGACGTGCATGAACACCAGGCCCTCGTGCGCCTCCAGCACGTAGCGCAGGAAAGCGACGTCCGCGCGCGCGAGCATCACCGAGCGCTCCACCAGGCCGGGCCCCCCGGGATCGAAGCGCTCCACGTTACTCGTTGAACTGCCCGAGCTTGCGGAACTTCTGGTAGCGCTGCTCCTTGAGCTCGTCGGGCTTGAGCGCGCCGAGCTCGGCCAGCGCGCTGCGCAGCGCCACGCGCATGGTCGCGGCCTGGGTGTCGAAGTCGCGGTGCGCGCCGCCGAGCGGCTCATCGAGCACGGAGTCGACGATGCCGAGCTTCTGCACGTCGTGCGCGAGCAGCTTGAGCTGCTCCGCGGCGTCCGGCGCGCGCGTGCCGTCGCGCCACAGGATCGAGGCGCAGCCCTCCGGCGTGATCACGCTGTAGGTGGCGTTCTCGAGCATGAACACCTTGTTGGCCACGCCGAGGCCGAGCGCACCGCCCGAGCCGCCCTCCCCGATCACCGTCGCCACCACCGGCACGGTGAGCTGCGAGAGCACGAGCAGCGCGTGACCGATCGCCTCGCTCTGGCCGCGCTCCTCGGCGCCCAGGCCCGGGTACGCGCCGGGCGTATCGATGAACGTGATCACCGGGCGCTGGTAGCGCTCGGCGAGCTCCATGATGCGGCAGGCCTTCCGGTAGCCCTCGGGGTGCGCCATGCCGAAGTTGCGCTGCAGCTTCTGCTTGGTGGTGCGGCCCTTCTGCTGGCCGATGATCGCCACCGAGCGGCCCTCGAACTTCGCGAAGCCCGCGACCACCGCCGGGTCGTCCGCGAACGCGCGGTCGCCGTGCAGCTCGACGATGTCGTCGAACAGGCGCTCGGCGTAGTCGAGGAAGTACGGGCGGTCGGGGTGGCGGCTGAGCTGCACGCGCTGCCAGATCGAGAGCTCGCCGTAGATCTCGCGCGAGAGCTTCTCGGTGCGTTCCTCGAGCTTCTTCAGCTCGCGATCGACGCGGCCGCCTTCGTCCGAGAGCGACTTGAGCTCGCGCAGGCGAGCGTCGAGCTCGACCAGAGGCTGTTCAAAATCGAGGTGCGCCATGTGCGGCCAGTGTTTAGTTTATTGCGTCGACTGCGTCGACTCGGGGAGGGCACGCGCCCTCCCCGACCATCCGGCAAAGCCGGCTGGGTCCCACCCCACCGCGAGG